>JBDTCA010000121.1:0-7489 GCA_039923815.1 Caldimonas sp.
CGCCGAACTCAAGAGCGTGCTCGAGCTGAAGGCCGAAGACGCGGCGCCCGGCTTCGCCCGGATCGAGGCGATGAAAAAGAGCTTTCGCCAGCTCGAGACCCTGGGCCGTCCGGTCGTCGCGCTGCTCGCGGGCGCCGCACTCGGCGGTGGCTGGGAGGTCGCGCTGGCCGCACACGCGCGCTTCGCGCTCGACGACCCGAAGATCCGTTTCGGCACGCCCGAGGTCTCGCTCGGCCTGATCCCCGGCGCCACCGGCATCACCAAGACCGTGCGCCACCTCGGCCTGATGGCGGCCCAGCCGTATCTGGTCGAAGGACGCCTGTTCAGCCCACGTGAGGGCCACGAGATCGGCTGGATCGACGGCCTCGCGACCAGCACCGCCGACCTGCGCGACCAGGCGCTGGCCTGGATCGCCGGCCATCCGGACGCCGTGCAGCCGTGGGACCGGCGCGACTACCGCATGCCAGGCGGGTCGCCCGAGAGCGCGAAGATGGCGGGTGTCATCGCCATCGCGCCGGCGGTGCTGGCGATGAAGTCGCGCGGCCTTTACCCGGCGCCTCAAGCCATCCTCGAGGCGATGGTCGAAGGCGCGCTCGTCGATTACGACACCGCCACCCGCATCGAGAGCCGCAAGCTCGCCAAGATCATGGTCGGTCAGACGGCCAGGAACATGGTCAGCGCATTCTTCTTCGACACCCAGGCGATACGCTCGGGCCGGGCACGGCCGAAGGGATTCGCGACATGGCGGCCGGGCAGGGTGGGCATCCTCGACGCCGGCATGATGGGCGCAGGCATCGCGCACGCCAACGCCGCCCGCGGCATCGCCTGCGTGCTGAAAGACGTCTCGGTCGAAAAGGCCGAGGCCGGGGTCGACGCCATCCGCAAGATCACCTCGTCGCAAGTCGCCAGGGGCCGCCTCGACGCAGGTGCCGGAGCAAGGCTGCTCGCGCTCGTCACGCCCGCAGCCGACATGCGTGCGCTCGAAGGCTGCGACCTGATCATCGAGGCCGTGTTCGAGAACCGGGCGCTGAAGGCCGCGGTGACGCGCGAGGCGGAACCGATGCTCGCGCTCGGCGGCGTGTTCGCGAGCAACACGTCGACGCTGCCGATCGGTGGTTTGGCGGCGGCGAGCTCGCGTCCCGCGGGCTTCGTCGGCCTGCACTTCTTCTCGCCTGTGCAACGGATGCCCCTGGTCGAGATCATTCGTGGCGCGCAGACCAGCGACGAGACGCTGGCACACGCGTACGACTATGTGATGGCCCTCGGCAAGACGCCGATCGTCGTCAACGACTCGCGCGGCTTTTTCACCAGCCGCGTCTTCGGCACCTACGTGATGGAAGGCGCCGCGATGCTCGCCGAAGGCATCGCCGCGCCGCTTGTCGAGCACGCCGCGCTGGCGGCCGGCATGCCTGTCGGCCCCTTGGCCGTGCTCGACGAGACCTCGCTGGCGCTCTCGGTGCACGTGATGGAGCAGGCCCGCGCCGATGCCGTCGAAGCTGGCTTGTCGTGGCAGGCCTCGGCCGGCGAACAACTCGTCGAGCGCATGGTCACGGAATTCGGTCGCCCGGGCCGGGCTGGCGGCGGTGGCTTCTACGACTATACGAAGGGCGAGACCAAGCGGCTCTGGGCCGGCTTGAAGACCCAGTTCGAGAAGCCCGGGCTCGACTTCGACATCGACGAGTTGCGCCGACGCCTGCTCTATCGGCAATCCATCGAGACGGCGCGCTGCCTCGCCGAGGGCGTGCTGACAAGCGTCGCCGAAGCCAACATCGGTTCCATCCTGGGCATCGGCTTTCCGGCCTGGACGGGCGGGGCGATCCAGTTCATCGCCTCCGAAGGCGAGGCGCGGTTCTTCGCCCGTGCCGAACTTCTCGCGGCGCGCCACGGCCAGCGGTTCGCCGTTTCACCGCAAGTGCGCGACGCCACCTCGCGCGCGCTCGCGGAACACCGGGCAAGGTTGTCATCCTGAGGCGTCGGAACCGCGTCGCGCGCCCGATCCAGCCGCTACGATCGCTCCAGCCACCCTGGCCGGAGAAAAAGCATGTTGTTCGTCGCCATCGGCGTGATCCTGATCCTCCTGAACCTGCTCGACGTCGGCGTCATGGGCACGTGGAACTGGGAGCTCTTCGGCGACCTCTGGAAGATGGTGTGGCCGTTCGGGTGCGCTGCGGCCTGGTGGATCTGGTCCGATGTCTCGGGGCTGAACAAGCAGCGCGAGATGGATCGCATGGAAAAGAAGAAGCAGGACCGCCGCAAGGAAAATCTCGCCGCGCTCGGCATGGACACGCGAGCCCGGCGCAAGGCCCAGAAAAGGTAGCCGCGGCGCCGGCCACCCCGCTCAGGTTCAATCGCCGTCGAGCACGGCTCCCTTGCTGGCACTCGACGCATTCCTGGCGAACTTGGCCAGCACTCCGCGCGTGTAACGCGGCTTCGGCGCCACCCAGCGGGCGCGCCGCGCAGCCAGGACGTCGTCGCCGATGTCGACCTGCACCAGCAGGCGATGGGCGTCGATGGTGATCGAGTCACCCTCCTCGACGAGGGCGATGTTGCCACCGGCGTAGGCCTCGGGCGCGACGTGGCCGACGACCATGCCCCAGGTGCCACCCGAAAAGCGGCCGTCGGTGACGAGGCCCACCGATTCGCCGAGACCCTGGCCGATGAGCGCACCCGTCGGCGCGAGCATCTCCGGCATGCCGGGCGCGCCCTTCGGGCCGAGGTAACGAAGCACCATCACGTCGCCAGCGACGATGCGGCGATCCATGATGGCGGCCATCGCCGATTGCTCGTCGTCGAACACGCGTGCCGGGCCGGTGATCACCGGGTTCTTGAGACCGGTGATCTTGGCAACCGCGCCTTCGGGCGACAGGTTTCCGCGCAGGATGGCGAGGTGGCCGTGCGCGTACATCGGATTCGAGATCGGGCGGATCACGTCCTGGTCGGCGCGCGGCGCATCGGGGAGGGCGGTGAGCACTTCGGCGATGGTCTTGCCGGAAATCGTGATGCAGTCGCCGTGCAGCAGGCCGGCGGCGAGCAGGGTCTTCATCACCTGCGGGATCCCACCGGCGCGGTGCAGGTCGACGGCGAGGTACCTGCCCGAAGGCTTGAGGTCGCACAGCACCGGCACCTTCTGTCGCACTCGCTCGAAGTCGTCGAGCGTCCACTCGACCTCGGCGGCGTGGGCGATGGCCAGGAAATGCAGCACCGCATTGGTCGAGCCGCCGGTCGCCATGACGACCGAGATCGCGTTCTCGATGCTCTTCCTGGTGACGATGTCGCGCGGCTTGAGGTTGTTCTTCACCGCCTCGACGAGTACGCGCGCCGCTTCACTGGCGGCGCCGACGATTTCTTCGTGCACGTTGGCCATGGTGCTCGAGTACGGCAGGCTCATGCCGAGCGCCTCGAACGCGGAGCTCATCGTGTTGGCCGTGTACATGCCGCCGCATGAGCCGCTGCCGGGAATGGCGCGACGCTCGATCTCGCCGAAATCCTTCTCGCTCATGTTGCCGGCCGTGAACTGGCCGACCGCCTCGAAGACGCTGACGATGTTGAGGTCCTGGCCCTGGTAGCGGCCCGGCAGGATGGTGCCGCCGTAGACGTAGATGGCGGGCACGTTGGCGCGCAGGATGCCCATCATCCCGCCCGGCATGTTCTTGTCGCAGCCGCCGACGACGAGCACGCCGTCCATCCACTGGCCGCCGACGCAGGTCTCGATGCAGTCGGAGATCACCTCGCGAGACACCAGCGAGTACTTCATGCCCTCGGTGCCCATCGCCATGCCGTCGCTGATGGTCGGCGTTCCGAAGATCTGGGCGTTGCCGCCGGCGGCCTCGATGCCGGCCACCGCCGCATCGGCGAGCTTCTGCAGGCCGGAGTTGCACGGCGTGATCGTCGAGTGGCCGTTGGCGACCCCGATCATGGGCTTGCTGAAGTCGCCGGCCTCGTAACCCATGGCGTAGTACATCGAGCGGTTCGGCGCCCGCGCCGTGCCCTCGGTGATATTTCTGGAACGGCGGTTGATCGGCATCTCTGACATCCTGAACGAGGCGAAGGACCTCATCGTAACGGCCGCTCGATATCATTCCGCGATGCTCGTTCACCCCCAGTTCGACCCGATCGCGATCGACCTCCACGGTCTTGGCCTGCCCATCGCCGTGCACTGGTACGGCATCACCTATCTGGTCGGCTTCGGCCTTTTTCTTTTTCTTGCCGTCCGTCGCTCTCGCTTGCCGCAGTTCGCGGCCACCGGCTGGACCCGGCGAGACGTCGAGGATCTGCTGTTCTACGGCGTGCTCGGCGTCGTCATCGGCGGTCGGCTCGGCTACGTGCTGTTCTACAAGCCTGGCTTTTATTTCTCGCACCCGTTCGAGATCCTGGCTGTGTGGAAGGGCGGCATGGCCTTCCATGGCGGCCTGCTCGGCGTGATGGCGGCGATGGCGCTGTTCGCGCGCTCCCGCAAGCGCCGCTTCCTCGAAGTCACTGACCTGATGGCGCCGTGCGTGCCCACGGGCTTCGCGGCCGGGCGCATCGGCAACTTCATCAACGGCGAGCTCTGGGGCCGCTTCTCCGATCCGGGCCTGCCTTGGGGCATGGTGTTTCCGCAATCCGGCTCGCCCTTGCCACGGCACCCCTCGCAGCTCTACCAGTTCGCGCTCGAGGGCTTGCTGCTGTTTGTCGTGCTCTGGGTCTACGGCAAGAAGCCGCGCGGCCTTGGCCAGGTGTCGGGCGCCTTTCTCGTCGGCTACGGCGTGCTTCGTTTCACCGTCGAGTTCTTTCGCGAGCCGGATGCCTTCCTCGGCCTGCTCTCGCTCGGCATGAGCATGGGCCAGTGGCTGTGCGTGCCGATGATCGTGGGCGGTGTCGCGCTCTGGCTCTGGGGCCGTGGGCGCAGCGCCGCGGTGCCTGTCGGCCTGCCTCTTCGTCCTTGACGGGCGAACCCTCATGCGACAGATCGTTCTCGACACCGAGACCACGGGACTCAGCCCCGAGTCGGGCGACCGCATCATCGAGATCGGCTGCGTCGAGCTCGTCAACCGGCGCCTGACCGGGCGCAACGTCCACTTCTACGTGAACCCGGAGCGCCGCAACAGTCTCGACGCCTTCAAGGTCCACGGCCTGTCCGACGAGTTCCTCGCCGACAAGCCCGTCTTCGCTCATGTGGTCGACGAACTGCTCGCCTTCGTGCACGAAGCCGAAGTCATCATCCACAACGCCGCCTTCGACGTCGGCTTCCTCGACGCCGAGTTGCGCAGGATCGGTCGGCCCGGCTTCACCGGCCACGCCTTCCGCGTCACCGACAGCCTGGCCATGGCGAGAGAGAACTTCCCCGGCAAGGCGAACTCGCTCGACGCGCTGTGCAAGCGCCTGGAGGTCAACAACGCCGGCCGCGAGCTGCACGGTGCACTGCTCGACGCCGGCCTGCTCGCCGAGGTCTACATCCGCATGACCCGGGGGCAGGGCGCCCTCGTCATCGACGCCGCCGACAGTTTTGCTGCGGATCTGGCGGCACGGCCTATCGACTTCGCTGCCTTCGAACTGATCGTCATCGTCGCCGACGACGACGAGCTTGCTGCCCACGCCGCCGTGCTCGCCGACATCGACAAGGACAGCCGTGGCCACACGGTGTGGCGTGTCCAGGAGCTGCCGGTCGCTATGTAGAATGCGGCCCTTTCCGGCAATGCCGGCACGCACCGCCGGGCGGTTAGCTCAGGGGTAGAGCACGACATTCACACTGTCGGGGTCGGGGGTTCGAAACCCTCACCGCCCACCAGATCAGCACTCGTCGCGCCGGCCTGCAGGCCGCCGACCAGAGTCGCTGAAGCGGAATCGACTCAGCCCGGGCTGCGCAGCGACAGAAACACCGCCACCGCCACCAGGACGGCGGCAATGACGCCCCAGACGAGCCGGCCGGTGCGCGGCACTTCGCCCGGTGACAGTCCGCCACGTGCAGCGGCGTGCGGCGAAGCCTCGACGGCGTCTTTCGCTTCCTTGAGGCCGACTCCGGTGATCTCGCGCATCAGGCGGATCGCCTGGAGCTTCTCGCCGCGCTGCAAGGCTTCGATCACCAGCACAGGCAGACCGGTCGAGAACACCGGTGCCGACATCGGTGCCGCCAAAGGCTTGCCAGCCGGGCTCGTCGCCGGCCCGCGCGGTGCGCGACCGCCCTGGGTGGCGACGATCGCCTTGGCTTCCTTCAGGCCGATGCCGGCGCTGTTGCGCAGCAGCTGGATGGCCTCGTTGGCGTCGCCGCGACGCAGCGCGTCGAGCACGTGGGCCGGCAAGGGTGGCGTGGTGCTCATGCGACTCGCATGGTGATCAGGACGGCCGCGGCCTGATCGGCGTGTAGAGCTGGTCGGCGGCGGCTTCGGGCTTCATCAGCCGCCAGCGCTCCAGTGCCGAAAGGTCGGCGACCGATCGCCGTGCCTCGTCGGCCTTGATGATCGGGTCGAGTTCGAGGACACGGGCGACGCAACGGGCGATCCACTCGTCGTTGTCGCGCACGTATTCCCCCTCGGCCTGTAGGCGCTCGACCGGGATGCGTTGCGTGCGCTCGAACTGCGACTCGGGGTCGTTGATCGGCAGACACTGTGTGTCGGGACCTGAGTTGCCGAAGGGATGAGCGCGCTTCCGATCCACGGCTTCGGCTTCGGCAACGGCCTCGGGTGCCAGCTGGCCGCGCACCGGCCAAAGGCGCAGGGCGACGGCTGCAAAGTCGTCTGGCTCGGCGCCGACCTCGAGCTGACTCAGCCGCATGACGAAGCGCTCGAGCCATTGCTCACGGGTGACGTTGAACTCCATCGCGATCACTCCTGCAGCCGCGGCTGCCGTGGTTGCCATTCGCCGCCGACAAGCAGCTCATGCGGTCCGAACTGCGCCTTGTAGGCCATCTTGCCGCTGCCCTCGATCCAGTAGCCGAGGTACACGTGTGGCAGTCCCAGCAGCCGGGTCTGTTCGATCTGCCAGAGCACGTTGTAGGTTCCGTAGCTGGCCCGCGGCTCCGGCTCGAAGAAGGTGTAGACAGCGGAAAGGCCGTCGTTGAGCACGTCGAGGATGGAGATCATCTTCAACGCACCGCTGCCGTCGGCAGAAGGCTCGCGGAACTCGACCAGGCGCGAATTGACCCGGCTTTGCAGCAGGAACTGCGTGTACTGGTCGATCGAGTCGTGGTCCATGCCGCCGCCGATGTGCCGGCCGGCCTGGTAGCGCAGGTACAGCTGGTAGTGCTCGGGAACGAAACACAGGCGCAGCACGCGGGCCTCGAGCGCGTGATGGCGGCGCACGGCACGGCGCTGGCTGCGTGTCGGCTCGAAGGTGGCAACCGGGACCCGCAACGGCAGGCACGAACGGCAGCCGTCGCAATAGGGCCGATAGGTGAACATGCCACTGCGCCGAAAACCGTTGGCAACGAGCCCTGAATAGGCGTCGGCGTGAATGAGGTGGCTGGGGGTGGCGACCTGCGATCGCGCCATGCGGCCGGGGAGATAGCTGCACG
>JBDTCA010000122.1:0-3832 GCA_039923815.1 Caldimonas sp.
GGCGTGCTCATCCTGCTCGGCATCGGCATCTCGACGCTGCTCTGGTTCGACTGGTCGAACCGCTTCGTCTGGATCGTGATGGCGGTGACGATCGGCTTCGGCGCCATCGGCTGGGCCGACGACTGGAGGAAGGTCGTCCACAAGAACCCCGAAGGCATGCCCTCGGGCGAGAAGTACCTGTGGCAGTCGGTGATCGGCATCGTCGCCGCGCTCTTCCTCGCGTTCTCGGTGAGCGAGACCTCGAACCTGCGCGTGCTCGAGCTCTTCATGCGCTGGGTCCAGAGCGGATTCTCGAACGACCTGCCGCCCAAGGCCGACCTGCTGGTGCCGTTCTTCAAGACGGTGAGCTACCCGCTCGGGGTCTTCGGCTTCATCGCGCTGACGTACTTCGTGATCGTCGGCGCCAGCAACGCCGTCAATCTCACCGACGGGCTGGATGGCCTGGCGATCATGCCGGTGGTGATGGTGGGCTCGGCGCTCGGTGTCTTCGCCTACATCATCGGCCGGCCCGACTACTCGCGCTACCTGCTGTTCCCCTACATCCCGGGCACCGGCGAGCTGCTGATCTTCTGTGCCGCGATGGCCGGCGCCGGCCTCGCCTTCCTCTGGTTCAACACCCATCCGGCGCAGGTCTTCATGGGCGACGTCGGCGCCCTGGCCCTGGGCGGCGCTCTCGGCACCATCGCCGTCATCACGCGCCAGGAGATCGTGCTCGGGATCATGGGCGGCATCTTCGTGGCCGAAGCGCTCTCGGTCATCACGCAGGTCCTCTGGTTCAAGTACACCAAGAGGCGCTACGGCGTGGGTCGGCGGTTCTTCCGGATGGCGCCGCTGCACCATCACTTCGAGAAGTCCGGCTGGAAGGAGACGCAGGTCGTCGTCCGCTTCTGGATCGTCACCATGCTGCTTTGCCTCGTCGGCCTCGCGAGCCTGAAGCTCAGATGAGCGCATCGATCTCGCTCGTGCTCGGCCTCGGCGACTCCGGCCTCGCGATGGCCCGCTGGCTGGCGCGCGACGGCACGCCCGTCCGCGTCTGGGACTCGCGGGCCGAGCCGCCGCAGGCCGCCGGCCTGCGCGAGCACGTGCCGGGCGCCGAGATCGTCGGCGGCGCGCTCGACGCGGCCTCGCTCGAGGGCGTGGCACGCATCGTCAAGAGCCCTGGCCTGGCACCCACCGACACGCGCATCGCCGCCATGCTGGCCGCGGCGCGCATCGAGGGAATTCCGGTGCAAGGCGAGCTCGACCTCTTCGTCGAGGCGCTCGACGCCCTGCGGGTCGCCCACGACTACGCACCCAAGCTCATCGCCGTCACCGGCACCAACGGCAAGACGACGACGACGGCGATGACGGCGTTGCTCGTCGAGGCCGCCGGTCGCCGCGTCGCCGTCGCCGGCAACATCGGGCCGACGATGCTGCAGACGCTCGCCGATGCCATCGACGCCGGCCCCGTCGAGGCCCTGCGCGACCGGCTGCCCGATGTGTGGGTGCTCGAGCTGTCCAGCTTCCAGCTCGACGGCACGGGTAACGGACCCGCGGACTTCGAGCCCGACGCCGCCGCGCTGCTCAACCTGACCGAAGACCACCTCGACTGGCACGGCAGCTTCGCGGCCTACGGCGAGGCCAAGGCGCGCGTGTTCGGCAGCCGCGCGGTCATCGTCGTGGACGCCGGCGACGCGGCCGTGGCGGCTCTGCTGCCGGCGCCGAAGCCCGTCGCCGTCAGGAAGGGCCGGCCACCGAAATCGATCGCGCGCCAGGTCGTCTACTTCGGCGCCACCGCACCGGGCCGGCCGGGCGACTTCGGCATCGTCGTGCAGAACGACATGGCCTGGCTGGCGCGCGCCCGCAGCGACGACGAAGGCACGGCCGGCGCCGATGCGGCCGTGGCGCTCCAGCTCCTCATGCCGGCCGATGCGATGCGCGTGCGCGGCCGCCACAACGCCCTGAATGGGCTCGCGGCGCTGGCCCTCGCGACCGCGATCGGCTGTCCGCTGGCGCCAATGCTGCACGCCCTGCGCGAGTACCACGGCGAGCCGCACCGCGTCGAATACGTGGCCAGCGTCGGCGGCGTCGATGCCTTCGACGACAGCAAGGGCACCAACGTCGGCGCCACCGTCGCCGCGCTCGAAGGTCTCGGCGCCGAACGCGCGCCGAACAAGCTGGTCGTCATCCTCGGCGGCGACGGCAAGGGTCAGGACTTCGCGCCCCTGGCCGCGCCGCTCGGCCGCTACGCCCGCGCCGTGATCACGGTCGGTCGCGACGCCGCGCGGATCGAAGCCGCGGTCGAGGCGACCGTGGCCGCTGCGGGCATCGAGATCGAGCGCTGCGTCTCGCTCGAAGGCGCCGTCGACGCCGCCTTCGCGCATGCACGTTCGGGCGACGCCGTGCTGCTGAGCCCGGCCTGCGCCAGCCTCGACATGTTCCGCAACTACGGGCATCGCGCCGAGGTCTTCGTCGCCGCCGTGCAGGCGCTGGCTGGCGCCGAGCACATCGCGGTCGGGAGTCCAGCATGAACGCCGTGCTTGCCAACGTGTTCCAGGCCTGGCGCGAGCGCGCCGCGCCGACCCCCGCTGGCCGCGACCCGGGAACGAGGCGCAGCGCCGTCAAGCCGGCGAAGACAACGACGGCGACCGAGCGCGGCAAGCGCGCCGTGGCCGAAGCGATCCCGGTGCGCGAGTGGATCGCGGTCGATTCAGGCCAACCGGCGCGCCTGCTGGGCTTCGACCGCACCCTCGTCTGCGTCGTCGTGGCGCTGCTCGCGCTCGGCATGGTGATGGTCTACAGCGCGTCCGTGGCGATGCCCGACAACCCCAAGTTCGCGCGCTACACGCCGACCTATTTCCTGACACGTCACATCGTCTCCCTGGTCATCGCCGTGATCGCGGCGCTGGTCACCCTGCAGGTGCCGGTGTCGGTGTGGGAGAAGCTCTCGCCCTGGATCTTCGTGGCGTCGCTGCTGCTGCTGGTGCTGGTGCTGCTGCCGTTCGTGGGCAAGGGCGTCAACGGCGCGCGGCGCTGGATCCCGCTCGGCATCATGAGCTTTCAGCCCTCGGAGCTGACCAAGCTGGCGATCGCGATGTATGCGGCCGGCTACATGGTGCGGCGCATGGACGTGAAGGAGAACTTCCTGCGCGCCGTGGTGCCGATGGCGGTCGCGATCGCCATCGTCGGCCTGCTGCTGCTGGCCGAGCCCGACATGGGCGCCTTCCTCGTCATCGCCACCATCGCGATGGGCATCCTTTTCCTCGGTGGCGTCAACGGCCGCATGTTCCTCATCATCAGCACGGTGCTGACGAGCGCCTTCGTGCTGATGATCACGACCTCGGAGTGGCGCCGCGAACGGATCTTCGCGTACCTGAACCCGTGGGACGAGAAGTACACGCTCGGCAAGGCCTACCAGCTCTCGCACTCGCTGATCGCCTTCGGCCGCGGCGAGATCTTCGGTCAGGGCCTGGGTTCGAGCGTCGAGAAACTGCATTACCTGCCGGAGGCCCACACCGACTTCCTGCTCGCCGTGATCGGCGAGGAGCTCGGCTTCATCGGCGTCGCGTGCGTGATCCTGGCCTTCTTCTGGCTGGCCCGGCGGCTCTTCCACATCGGCCGCCAGGCGATTGCGCTCGACCGCGTGTTTGCCGGCCTGTTCGCGCAGGGCATCGGCATCTGGATGGGTGGCCAGGCCTTCATCAACATGGGCGTCAACCTCGGCGTGCTGCCGACCAAGGGCCTGACGCTGCCGCTGATGAGCTACGGCGGCTCGGCGATCGTGATGAACATGATCGCGCTGGCGATCGTGCTGCGCATCGACATCGAGAATCGCCAGCTCATGCGCGGGGGC
>JBDTCA010000123.1:0-8525 GCA_039923815.1 Caldimonas sp.
ATCGCGTCCACGGGGCGCAAGGCCGACGAGTTGATGCGCGAGGTCGAGGCCTGGATCGAGGCCGAGATGCACCGCCTCGACCCGCAGGCCTACGCCGCCAGCGGACCCGGCGCCGTGCCGGTCTCCGGCAGCGCCGCACCGAGCTGAGAGACGCGCTTGGCCGGCTTCGTGAAGAGCTTGCGCCGGCGCTTCGTCGATGCCCTGCAACGTGGCCTGTTCGACGAGGCGCCCGCGTCACCCCGAGGTGAGCCACCGCCCGCGCCGGCGTCGCCTGAGCCTTCGGAGGTGCCGTCTCGCCACCCGCGCGCGACACGCTCGGCGGTGCTCGAAGGCGGCACCGTCCACTACGCGCTGCGCCGCTCGCGCCGCCGCTCGATCGGCTTCGTCGTCGGCACCGACGGCCTCGTCGTCAGCGCGCCGAAGTGGGTCGGCTTGCGCGAGATCGACGCCGCCGTGCGCGAGAAGGCCGGCTGGATCGTCGCCAAGCTGGCTGAACAGCGCGAGCGCGCCGCCCGCACCGAGGCCGCCCGCATCGTCTGGCAGGACGGCGCCACCATCTCCTATCTCGGCCGGCCACTGAAGATCGTGCTCGACGGCCGCCACGGCCTGGCCGACGGCGAGGTCGTGCTCGAGGAGGGCCGTGCCGGCGTGGATGGCGGCGACGATGGCGCCGAGCCGCGTCGCACGCTCCATGTCGGCCTGCCCCGCGATGCTGCCGAGGAGCGCTTGCGCGACGCCGTGCAGAGCTGGCTGCAGCGCGAGGCGCGCCGCATCTTCGTGCTGCGGTCGGCCCACTTCGCCGAGCGCCTCGGCGTGCGCGTCACGCGGCTGTCGCTGTCGTCGGCGCAGACGCGCTGGGGCAGCGCCAGCGCCACCGGTGCGGTGCGCCTGAACTGGCGCCTCATCCACCATCCGCCGGCGACCATCGACTACGTCGTCGCCCATGAACTGGCGCACCTGCGGGAGATGAACCACAGCCCGCGTTTCTGGGCGGTGGTGCGCTCGGTGGTGCCCGACTACGAATCGGCGAAGAAGCAACTGCGCGACGAGGTCGCCGCCGGCTGACGCGTGCTGTTCGCGATCTGCGCCGCGTTCCTTATCCGAAAGGGGCCACTGTTACGGCGTCGCCTTGATCAGGATCACGAGGTCGTTGAAGTCGGGCTCGCCCGGGCCACCGTAGCCGTCGTCGAAGGTCAGCGTCCAGCCGTTGGCGAAGTTGCCCGTCAGCCGGATCGTGGGCGGGGAAATCAAGATCGACGAACCCAGCGTGCCCGAGAGCACGTCCACCTGCAGCACGGTGCCGGCGGCAAAAACGTTATTGCCGTTGAGCGATACCGTCATCGCGATCGGGTCGAAGCAGCCATTGGCAAACACCGTTTGCCTGATCGGCGCCGTGATGACCACCTGGTCGTTGGCCGCCCCGCACGAACTGCTGACGATCGTCGCCGTGACCCTTGACGCCTGGAGCAGGGTCAGGTTTGCCGTGGCCGATGGCGCGACCACGATGCTCTGCACACTGGTGCTGGTCTTGCCATTGGCATCGGCGACCGTGAGCGTGACGGGATACGTCGTGACGGACCCGGCCGCGTAGCGATGAATGGCCGGCGTGGTGGTCGGCAGGCTGGCACCGTCGCCGAAATTCCAGCTGCGCGACTGGAACACGCTGCCGCTGTCGTAGCTGCTGGTGTCGGTGAAGGTGCAGTCGAGCGAGGTGCAGGCGGCCGTGAAGCTGGCATGCGGCGCTGCCGGCAAGGCCGGTGGGGTCACCATCACCTGGCGGGACACCTGGCCCGTGGCGCCCGACCGGTCACCCACCGTCAAGGTGACGGCATACGTGCCGCCGACAGCGAACGCGTGGGACGGAGTCGCCGTGTTGGCAGCGGGCGAGCCGTCGCCGAACGCCCAGCTGTAGGTCGCGACGGCATCGCCCACGTCCTGATCGGTGCTGGTGCTGGTGAAGGTGCAGACGAGATCAGCGCACGAGAAGGCGAAGTTGGACGTCGGTGCGGTGTTCACCGGTGCTGGCGGCGCAGTCGAGTAGCCGCCCCCACCACCACAGGCCGAGAGAAAGAGGCTGGAAACGAGGACACCTCGTCGCAAAAAATGGCTGGTCATGAAGATTTCCTGGACAACTGCGGTCCGATGGGCAGTTATTGTGCCGACCCGGGCTGGTCGGCGCCCGGCGCGGCGATCAACCGCAGGTAGCGCGGATCGCCGGCGAGCAGCGGGATCTCGCGCACGCCGTAGCCGCGGGCGCGAAAAAGGCCGATGGTGCGGAACGGCCCGAAGCTGGCGACGGACGCCTGCAGCAGATAGTTGCCGGGCGGCAGGGCCCGCGTTCGCAGGACGCTGCCGGTGCCGGCCTCTTCGATCCGCACGCCGCCGAACGGGCGCGCCAGCGGGTCGCCCACGAAGACGCCCTGGCCGGGCATGCGCACGCTCTTCCAGTAAGCCTCGATCAGGCTCTCGCCGCCGAGATAACGGGCCACGACGATGCCGACCTCCGGGAACTTGGCGCGGTAGTTGCACGGCTCGGTGCTGGTGCCGTAGCTGCCGGTCGCGCCCGCCGCCAGCCACTCGAGCGCGGTCGTCTGCCCCGCGCCAGAGAGCACGCCGCCCGCCGAAGTCAGATGGTCGGCAATCGCGCCGTCGAGGAAGCGGTTGCTGGCGATGGCAGCGACGTTGGCCACGCCGGTAAACAGGAACATGACGTCGCTGCGGTCGTGAAGCGCGTCGGCTTCGATGCGCTCGATCGGGTAGGCCGCACCCAGCACCTGCGCCACCCGCTCGTACGATTCGGCGCGAACGTTGCGCGCGCTGTCGCTGGTGCTCATCAGGTAGGCCTTGCCCGTCGGCCAGCGTTCGTCGGCGCGCAGGCCGCGATCGATCAACCGCTTGACGCTGTCGATGCTGGCGCCGGCGAGCAGCATCGCGGGGCGCAGACCGTGATCGGTGAAAGGAGCGCGGCTGGCGCTGTTGAAATAGGGCGAGGCGCGGGTCGGCTGGCAGCCGTCAGAGCAATACGACGCCGGGTCGAAGCCGAAGGCGAAGGCCGCGGTCACCGACATGCACTCGACGCGAAAGGGCAGGGTCCAGGCCAGCGCGTAGGCCTGCACGTCGGCGCCCACCTGGCCACCGAGTACGGTCTGCACACGCTCGAAATCGGCATAGCTCATCACCGGCTGGCCGGCCGGGAAGCGGACGTGGACGACGCGACTCGGCGCGATGCCGCGCTGCGTCGCGTAGTAGCGCCCGGTCTCGACGCTGGCCGGATCGTCGTCGTTGACGATCACGGCGATGTCGCTCGCGCGCAGGCCGACGGTGGGCAGCGTGACTCTCGCCAGCACGGCCGATGCGCCTGTCGATACCGGAGCAGGCTGCGCCGCGGCCGGGGCGGCAATCCCGAAACTGAACCCGACGGCGACGGCGACGGCGATGGCGATCCCGTCAGCGCGCAGGCGCCGAGCGACCCGACCGCGCACTCGGCTAGCCTGCCGTGCTGAAGCGGATCGCACCATCGGCGCCGATCCGCCGGTTCAGTTTTCCCTTCAGCCAGAGGGCATGGCAGTGCGCGATCGACTCGCCCATCGCGAAGGTCATCTGGTGCAGGTCGAGCGCCCGCTTGAAGAGCACCGGCACGAGATCGAAGGCGCTCAGCGGCGCCTCGGCGCAAGCCTCGAGCACTTCGGCGAAGCGCTCGGCATGGTGGGCCTGGAGCTGGTCGATGCGCGTGTGCAGCCCCTTGAACGGCAGGCCGTGCGAAGGCAGCACAAGCGTGCCGGCGTCGATGGAACGCATGCGCTCGATCGAGTCGAGATAGAGGGTCAGCGGGTCGGATTCCGGCTCGACGTCGACGACGCTGACGTTGGTCGAGATGCGCGGCAGCACCATGTCGCCGCTGATCAGCACCCGCGCTGCGTCGCAGTGCAGTGCCATGTGCTCGGGCGCATGGCCATAGCCGACGTGGCAGGCCCAGTCGGCGCCACCGATCTGGAGGCGGCCGCCGTCGAGCAGGCGTCGATAGCTGGCGGGCACCGCGGGCACGAGCTCGCGGTAGTAGTTGCTGCGCGAGCCGACGGCGGCAACGGCGTCGGAGCGCATGCCGTGCGAGGCCATGAAGGCGGCCGACAGCGGGCCACCGAAACCGGCCGCGCCGCTGCTCGCCAGCCGCGCGACGTTGAAGTCGGTGGAGCTGATCCACAGGCGCGCGTTCCAGCGCTCGCACAGCCAGTGCGCCAGGCCGATGTGATCGGGGTGCATGTGCGTGACGATCACGCGCAGCACCGGCAGGCCGCCGAGCGCGCCGGCGAAGAGCGTTTCCCAGGCCGCCCGGGTCGAGGCGTCGTCGATCCCGCAGTCGACGATGCTCCAACCCTGGCGCACCGCGCCGCCAGCGTCGTCGGCCGCCTCGTCGCGCAGCATCCAGACGTTGATGTGGTTGAGCTGGAACGGCAGCTTCATGCGCGCCCAGAGGATGCCGGGCGCGACCTCGATGGCTTGGCCGGGCTCGGGCGTGGCCTGGCCAAGGCAGTAGTCGAGCTGGCTTTCCAGGGCGTTCATCGGCGGTGGTCCTTCATTGCCAATACACTTTCGGCACTTTACGTAAACGTCAACTTCGAGTGTAGAACGCGATGCCTTCTTCTCGCGCCGCAAGGGCCAGCGCACCGGCGGCCGCGCCGGCTGCACCAGCGGCGCAGTTCACGATCGGCGAGCTCGCGCGCGAGTTCGGCCTGACGACGCGGGCGATCCGCTTCTACGAAGACTGCGGGCTGCTCACGCCGGAGCGCGCCGGCCGCAACCGCGTCTACACCGTGCGCGATCGGGCCCGGCTCACGCTCACCCTGCGCGGCAAGCGGCTCGGCCTGAAGCTCGCCGAGGTCAGGGAGCTGATCGACATGTACGACACGCGCCGCGACACCGAGCCGCAGCTGCGCCGCTTTCTCGACGTGCTGCAGCGCCACCGCACGCAGCTGGAGGAGCGCCTGGGCGACCTGAGAAGCACGCTCGACGAGGTGCTCGCGCAGCAGGCCGCCGCGCGCCGGCTGCTGCGGTCGCGGGCGGCCAAGCCATGACCCCGGCACCGGCTTTCCCGCCGGCGATGACGGATGTGCGGGCCTTCGCCATCGCCCGAGCCATGCTCGACGGCTTCGACCGTCACTACCGGCTTTTTCGCCAGGCCAGCGCCGAGGCGAAGAGGCGTTTCGAGGCGGCCGACTGGCACGGCCAGCAGCGCGCCCAGGCGCTGCGCATCGAGTACTACGACCAGCGCGTGGCCGAAGCCACCGAGCGGCTGCAGAACGAGTTCGCCGCGGCGAGCTTGCCGATGGAGGTCTGGCAGCAGGTCAAGCTGCACTACATCGGCCTGCTCATCAACCACTACCAGCCCGAGCTCGCGGAGACCTTCTTCAATTCGGTGACCACGAAGATTCTGCACCGCGCCTACTTCCACAACGATTTCATCTTCCTGCGCTCGGCCGTCTCGACCGATCACCTCGAGAACGACGAGCCGGGCGCGCTGCCGACCTACCGGGCCTACTACCCGACACGCGAGACGCTGGTCGAGACCTGGCACCGCATCGTCACCAACTTCCAGCTCGGCTGCGAGTTCGAGAACCTGGGCCGCGACGTCGCCGACGTGATGCGCGCTGTCGCCGCCGAGCTCGGCGACTTCAGGATGCGCGCCAACTTCCAGATCCAGGTGCTGTCGTCGCTCTTCTTTCGCAACAAGGGCGCCTACATCGTCGGCAAGATCATCAACGGCTTCAACGAGACACCGTTCGCGCTGCCGGTGATGCACCGCGCTGCAGGTCGGCTGGCGATCGATGCGGCGCTCTTCGGTGAAGACCAGCTCCAGCTCGTGTTCAGCTTCGCCCGGGCCTACTTCATGGTCACGATGGAGGTGCCGTCCGCCTACGTGCAGTTCCTGTCCTCGCTGATGCCGAGAAAGGCGCGCTCCGAGATCTACAGCGCGCTCGGCCTGCAAAAGCAGGGCAAGAACCTGTTCTATCGCGACTTCCTGATGCACACGCGGCATTCGAGCGACAACTTCCGCATCGCGCCCGGCATCAAGGGCATGGTCATGCTGGTCTTCGACCTGCCGAGCTTTCCGTACGTGTTCAAGGTCATCAAGGACTTTTATCCCGCGCAGAAGGAGACCACGCGCGAGCTCATCAAGAGCAAGTACCAGCTGGTCAAGCAGCACGACCGCGTCGGCCGCATGGCCGACACGCTCGAGTACAGCAACGTCGCTTTCCCGCGGGCGCGGTTCGACGACGATCTCGTCGCCGAGTTGAAGCATTTCTGCCCGAGCCTCGTCGAGGAAGAGCGCGGCATGCTGGTGATCCGCCACGTCTACATCGAGCGGCGGATGATCCCGCTCAACATCTACCTGCAGGACGCGACCGCAGAGCAGATCGCCTCGGTGGTCGTCGAGTACGGCAACGCCATCAAGGACCTGGTTCGCGCCAACATCTTCCCGGGCGACATGCTGTGGAAGAACTTCGGCGTGACCCGGCACGGCAAGGTCGTCTTCTACGACTACGACGAGATCGAGCCGCTCACCGACTGCAATTTCCGCAAGGTCCCCGAGCCGAGGAACGAGGAGGACGAGATGTCGGGCGAGGTCTGGTATCCGGTCGGCCCGAAAGACGTGTTCCCCGAGACGTTCGAGCCGTTCCTGCTCGGTGATCCGCGCGTGCGCGCGGTCTTCATGAAGCACCACGCCGACCTCCTCGATGCCGCGTTCTGGCAAGGCCACAAGAAGGAGATCCTGGCCGGCTACGTGCATGATGTGTTCCCCTACGAGCCGCGCCTGCGCCTCGAGGCGCGCCGCAACGGCGTGCCTTTGTCACCCTGAACGCCGCGCCGAATCCCGTCTTCCCAAAGGAGCCCCTCATGGCCGATTCCATCGTCATCGTGTCCGCCGCGCGAACCCCCATCGGCGGCATGCTCGGCGACTTCAGCGCGGTCGCCGCGCACCAGCTCGGCGCGGTCGCCATCAGGGCCGCGGTCGAGCGCGCCGGCGTCACCGGCGACGCCGTCAACGAGGTGCTGATGGGCAACTGCCTGATGGCCGGACAGGGCCAGGCGCCGGCGCGGCAGGCGGCGATCGGCGCCGGCCTGCCGGTCTCGGCCGGCGCCGTGACGCTGTCGAAGATGTGCGGCTCCGGCATGCGCGCCATGATGTTCGCGCACGACATGCTGAAGGCCGAGAGCGCCGAGATCGTCGTCGCCGGCGGCATGGAGAGCATGACCAACGCGCCGCACCTGACCTTCGTTCGCAAGGGCATCCGCTACGGCGCGACGCCGCTGCTCGACCACATGGCCGTCGACGGCCTGGAAGACGCCTACGAGAAAGGCCGCGCGATGGGCGTGTTCGCCGAGGAATGCGTCGACAAGTACAAGTTCACGCGCGAGGCGATGGACCGTTTCGCGATCAGCTCGACCGAGCGCGCGAAGAAGGCCAACGAGAGCGGCGCCTTCGACTGGGAGATGGCTCCGGTCACGGTGTCGGGCAAGGGCGGCGACACGGTGATCAAGTTCGACGAGCAGCCGTTCAAGGCCAAGCTCGACAAGATCCCGGGCCTGAAGCCGGCGTTCAAGAAGGACGGCACGATCACCGCCGCCACCTCGTCGAGCATCTCCGACGGCGCCGCGGCGCTGGTGCTGATGCGCGAGTCGACGGCGTCGCGGCTCGGCCTCAGGCCGATCGCGCGCATCGTCGGCCACAGCGTCCATGCACAGGCGCCGAACTGGTTCACGACGGCACCCGTCGGCGCCATCGAGAAGGTGCTTGCCAAGGCCGGCTGGAAGGCCGGCGACGTCGACCTCTGGGAAGTCAACGAGGCGTTTGCGGCGGTGACGATGGCGGCGATGACCGAGTTCAAACTGGCTCACGAGATCGTCAACGTCAACGGCGGCGCGGTCGCGCTAGGCCACCCGATCGGCGCCAGCGGCGCCCGCATCGTCGTGACACTGCTCGGCGCGCTGCGCCAGGCCGGCAAGAAGAAGGGCGTCGCGGCGCTCTGCATCGGCGGCGGCGAAGCCACGGCGATGGCTGTCGAGATGTTCTAGGCAGGCCCGAGGCGCCTGCGATGTTCGGCACCCACGCTCCCTGGCTTTTCGCGCTCAGCCTGCTGATCTTCAACCTGACGCCGGGCCCCGACCTGCTGTTCACGCTGGCGCGCTCGCTGCAGCACGGCCGGCGTGCCGGCATCGCTGCGGCCTTCGGCATCGGTGCGGGGTGCCTCGTTCACACGGCGGCCGCCGCGTTCGGGCTGGCGGCGTTGCTGGCGGCTTCGGCTGAAGCGTTCACGCTGCTGCGCTGGATCGGCGCCGCCTACCTGCTCTGGCTTGCATTCGGGCTGTTGCGAGCGGCGCCCTCGCTGCGCAGCGCCGCATCGGCCGCCGACGCGCCAGCGCCGAAAGTGCCGGCCTGGCGCATCTTCCGGCAGGGGTTTCTCACCAATGCGCTGAACCCGAAGGTGGCGATCTTCTTTCTCGCCTTCCTGCCGCAGTTCATCGAC
>JBDTCA010000124.1:0-5178 GCA_039923815.1 Caldimonas sp.
TGGACGCTTCCGACAGGCACGTCGAAGCGGGCAGTCGACGACGTCACTGCGGCGTGGCCGTCGGGCCGATGGTTCGAGCTTGCGGGCGCGCTGGCTCTCGGCCTGCCGGCGCCGCTGCGAAAGCTGCTGTCCGCGTCGCCGGCCGGTCAGTGAACCGGCGACTGGCCGCGCATCGACGAGTCGACGATGTCGAGCCGGCCGAGCGGGTCGGCGAACATCATCAGCCGCAGCTTGGCCTCGACCGGGATCGGCAGGATCTCGCACCAGCGGTTCGCGACCCAGCCGGCGTCGTCGAAACGGTGCGGCTCGAGGAACGGCGCCGCGCCTTGCGCGGCCAGCGTGGCGACGGCCGCGGCCAGGTTCCTGACGATGTCTTCGTGCGCTGGGGCAGGTGCCCGCACATCGTCGGCCGGCAGCATGCGGGCGCGGCCGACCCAGAGGCCGTCGATCTTCTGCCGTGGCGAGTCGAGCAGGAAGCGCTGCGTGCCACGGGCACGCACGAGCAGGATGCCGGCCTGGGCGCTGTCGACCTCGATCAGTTCGGCCAGCGTGCCGGCGTTGTGCAGCGTGACCGGCACGTCCGACACCTTCGCCTCGTTGCCGCTGCGCAGCGCAACGACGCCGAACGGCCGCCGCTCGCGCATGCAGCGCGACATCAGGTCGAGATAGCGCGCCTCGAAGATCTTCAGCTCAAGCAGGCCATCGGGGAAGAGCACGGTGCTCAGCGGGAACAGCGGCAGCTCGTCGTGGATGGCTCCGGACGGATCGCCGCCAGCTTCGGCTTCGGCACTGCTGCTGGCACTCATGCGGGAATCTCGATCTCGCGGTGGCGGATCACGGTCGACGCGATGGCGGCGAACCGTTCGGTGAGGCGCTCGACGAACCATACCGAACGGTGCTGGCCACCGGTGCAGCCAATGGCGACGGTGAGATAGGCGCGCTGATCGGCCTCGAACGCCGGCAGCCAGCGGCGCAGGAAGGTGTCGATCTGCGCCAGCATCTCGACTGCCTCGGGCTGCGCCGCGAGGTAGGCGGCGACCGGTGCGTCGCGGCCGTTGAGCGGGCGCAACTCGCGCACGTAATGCGGGTTCGGCAGCACGCGCACGTCGAACACGTAGTCGGCGTCGAGCGGCACGCCATGGCGGTACGCGAAGCTCTCGAACACCAGCGTGAGCCGGCTGCGGGCGGCGTTGACGAGGTCGCGCATCCAGGCCCGCAGCTGCGTCGGCCGCAGCGAGCTGGTGTCGACCACGGTCGAGACCTCCCGCAGCCCGGCGAGCAACTCGCGCTCGAACTCGATGGCGTCGACGAGGGCGCCGCGGTCGACCAGCGGGTGGGCCCGCCGTGTTTCCGAGAAGCGGCGCACGAGTGCGCTGGTGGTGGCGTCGAGAAACACGGCCTGGATCGCGACGCCTTCGCTCTTCAGCTCGGCGAGCAGTGGCAGCAGGTGCGGCAGCGAGCCGGCGCTGCGGACGTCGACGGCGATGGCGATGCGCTGGTCGCGGCGCTGTTGCTCGAGGCGCAGGAAATCGCGCAAAAGTTCGGGAGGCAGGTTGTCGACGCAGAAGAACCCGGCGTCTTCGAGGGCGTGCAGGGCCACCGACTTTCCTGAGCCCGAGATGCCGGTGACGAGGACGATCTCTCGACGGGCGCGGCTCGCCACCAGATCTTCCTCGGGGGAGCCTCGCCCCGGATCGCTCATGGCTTGGTCTTTCGCGGCGCGACCGTGCGCACGGCGGCACGCGCTTCGGCGCTCGACGCCAGCATCTCCTGCGCGTGGGCCAGGCTCGTCGACGACAGCTTCTCGCCTCCGAGCATGCGGGCGATCTCGGCGGTGCGTGCTTCACCCGCAACGGCTTCCACGCTGCTGCGGGCGCCGTTCGCGCCGGCCAGCTTGGCGACCACGAAGTGGCGATCGGCACAGGCGGCGACCTGCGGCAGGTGCGTGACGGCGAGCACCTGGCGGTCGCGGCCGAGCTGCTTCAGCAAGCGACCGACGGTTTCGGCGACGGCACCGCCGATGCCGGCATCCACCTCGTCGAAGATCAGCGTACCGGCCGCGTCGTCGCCGGAATCGTTCTCGCTCGTGACCACCGCGACCGACAAGGCGATGCGCGAGAGCTCGCCGCCGGAAGCGACCTTGCCGAGCGGCCGGGGCGTGCTGCCGGCATGGCCGGCGACGAGGAACTCGGCACTCTCGGCGCCGAACGATTGCGGCGCCTCGCCGGCAGCGAGGGCGACGTCGAAGCGGCCGCCGGCCATGCCGAGCTGCTGCATCGACCGCGTGACCGCATCGGCGAGCTTCGGCGCCGCCTTGCCGCGCGAAGCCGACACGCGCCGGGCTTCGGTGTCGTACGCGACACGGGCGGTCTCGACAGCCAGGCGCAAGGCATCGATGTCGGCGGCGGCGTCGAGCGCGGCGAGCTCTGCTTTCCATTGCGCCAGCAGCGACGGCAGCTCTGCCGGCGGGCGGCGATGGCGACGGGCCAGGCCCATCCAGGCCGACATGCGGTCGTCGAGGGCGCGCAATCGAGACGGATCGAGGTCGGCGCGGTCGAGGTAGCCGGCGAGCGTGTGAGCGGCGTCCTGCAGCTGTGCCTGGGCGCCCTGCAAGG
The DNA here is from genome assembly GCA_039923815.1 of Caldimonas sp. Classification (GTDB taxonomy): domain Bacteria; phylum Pseudomonadota; class Gammaproteobacteria; order Burkholderiales; family Burkholderiaceae_C; genus Schlegelella_A. Next base: position 2,616 of record JBDTCA010000124.1, read on the forward strand.
CTTCGAGGGGGCCGTCGAGTCGGCTGTCGAACGAGGCCACGGACTGCAGCGAGTCGATGGCGCGGCTGGTCAGCGTGCCGGCATCGGCGCTGGCCTCGGCATCTGATCCGGAGATCGCCGCAAGGGCGCCGCTGGCAGCGTCGATGAGCGACTGGCCATTGGCGAGCCGCGTGTGCTCGGCGTCGATTTCCTCCCATTCGCTGGTCCCCGGCGCCAGCTTGTCGAGCTCTGCGATCTGCCAGGCGAGGCGATCGCGTTCGCGCTCGAGCTCGCCCTGTTTTTCGCCGGCTGCGGCCAACGCCGCACTGGCGGCGCGCCAGGTCACGAACCGGGCCGAGAGCGGCGCGGTGTCGAGCTGCGCGTAGGTGTCGAGCACGGCGCGCACCGAGGGCGCGCGCGTCAAGCTTTGCCAGGCATGCTGGCCGTGGATGTCGAGCAGCCGCTCACCGGCCTCGCGCAGCTGGGCGATCGTGGCGGCACCACCATTGATCCAGGCGCGGCTTTTCCCCTGTGCGTCGATCGTGCGACGCACGAGCAGGTGACCGGCATGGCCGGCGTCGCCGACGTCGGGTTCGAAGCCGGCCTCGATCAGCCAGGCGGCCAGGCTGGGCGGCGTGTCGAACTCCGCCACGATGTCGGCGCGGCCGGCGCCTTCGCGCACCACACCGGCGTCGCCTCGGCCGCCGAGCGCGAGCTGCACGGCATCGACGAGGATCGACTTGCCGGCACCGGTCTCGCCGGTGAGCACTGTCAGGCCGGGCCCGAACTCGATCTCGAGCGTGTCGACGATGACGAAGTCGCGGATTGCGAGGCGATGAAGCATGTCAGCCAGCGCCGGACATCAAGCCGCTCCGGAAGCCCAGTGCAGCTTGCTGCGCAAGGTGGCGTAGTAACTCCAGCCACGCGGGTGCAGGAAGCGGACGCGATGCGCCGAGCGTCGTACGCTGATGCGGTCGCCGTGCGCAAGGCTCGTCAGCGACTGCATGTCGAAGTTGACGCTGGCGTCGCGTCCGGCAACGATCTCGATCGTGACCTCGCCGGTGTCGGGCACGACGATGGGCCGGTTCGAGAGATCGTGCGACGCGATCGGCACCAGCACCCAGCCGGCGATGCCCGGGTGCAGGATCGGCCCGCCGGCCGAAAGCGCATAGGCCGTGGAGCCCGTGGGCGAGCCAACGATGAGGCCGTCGGCACGCAGCTGTGCCACGAAGATGCCGTCGAGTTCGACGCGCAACTCGACCATGCCGGCGGTGGCGCCGCGGCTCACGATCACATCGTTCAGCGCCACGCCTTCGAAAAGCGTCGCACCGTCGCGGCGCACGCCGCCCTCGAGGAGGGCACGTCGCTCCTCGACGTACTCGCCCTCCAGGATGGCCCGCAGCGAGGTCTCGAACTGGTCGAAGGCGATGTCGGTGATGAAGCCGAGCCGGCCTTGGTTGATTCCGACCAGCGGCAGGTCGTAGCGGGCGAGCTGGCGGGCGATGCCGAGCATGGTGCCGTCGCCACCGACGACGACCGCGATGTCACAGGCGGCGCCGAGCGCGGCAGCGTCGAGCGCGGGCCAGTGGGTGATGCCGGAGTTGCCGGCGGTCTCGATTTCCAGCGAGACCTCGAGGCCCTGGCCAACCAGGAAGGCGGCGACCGATTCGAGCTTGTCACCGATGCTGCCGGCGTTGAATTTGCCGACGAGCGCTGCGTGCCGGAAGCGGATCGACATTCGCGGGATTACACCACAGCGACCCCTTTCGACGCAGGCGAAAATGGCATTCCCCACCTCGATAGAACCCATGCTTGACGAGCGCGCCAGGACCCTTTTGAAGGCACTCGTCGAGCGCTACATCGCCGACGGCCAGCCGGTCGGCTCGCGCACGCTTTCCCGCGCCAGCGGCCTCGAGCTTTCGCCGGCCACCATCCGAAACGTGATGGCCGATCTCGAGGAGCTCGGCCTGATCGCCAGCCCGCACACGAGCGCCGGTCGCATCCCGACGGCGCGCGGCTATCGCCTCTTCGTCGACACCATGCTGACGGCACAGCCAGCGCGGCTGCCCGGTGGTGGCAGCGGCGGTGGCGAGACGATCGAGGCGCAGCTTCACGCCGATCAGCCGCAGCGCGTCATCGCCAACGCGGCGCAGCTGCTGTCGAGCCTGTCGAGCTTCGTCGGCGTGATCACGGCGCCAAAGAAGGCGAGCGTGTTCCATCACATCGAGTTCATGAGGTTGTCGGAGCGGCGCGTGCTGGTGATCCTGGTCGCTCCCGATGGCGACGTTCAGAACCGTGTCATCTTCACCTCTCAGGACTACACCACGCCGCAGCTGCTCGAAGCCAGCAACTTTCTCACCAAGAACTACAGCGGACTGACGCTCGAGGATGTACGCGAGCGCCTGAAGACGGAAGTCGACACCTTGCGCGGCGAGATCGCCTCGCTGATGACGGCGGCGGTGCAGGCGGGCAGCGACGCCGTCGCCGAGAGCCACGAGCAGGTCGTGATCGCCGGCGAGCGCAACCTGCTGGCGGTGAGCGACTTCTCGAGCGACATGGGCAGCCTGAGAAAGCTTTTCGATCT
>JBDTCA010000125.1:0-4923 GCA_039923815.1 Caldimonas sp.
TGACGCACAACATCCTCGCCGGCTCGCCGGTGATCAACGAGGCGGGCGTGCTCGGGCAGGTCACGCGTGTCTATCTGCAGTCGGCCGAGGTCACGCTGCTGACCGACCGCGACGCCGCCATCCCCGTCCTCAACAGCCGCACCCAGGTGCGGAGCGCCGCGTTCGGGGGCGCCGCCGCATCGCAAGGCCAGCTCGAGATGCGCTTCATGGCCGGCAATGCCGACGTGCAGGTGGGCGACGTCCTCACGACTTCCGGCGTCGACGGCGTCTATCCGCCCGGCCTGAAGGTCGCGCGTGTGAGTGCCGTGGACCGCAAGGTCGACTCGGGTTTTGCCCGGATCCTGCTCACGCCCGTGGCTTCGGCCGATGGTGTCCGCCACGTCCTCGTCCTCGAGCCCACCGGCGCGCAGATGCCGCCGCGGCCGCAGGCGGCCGCTTCCGAAGCGTCGGCGGTGTCGAAGGCGGCGGCGAAGAAGGCGGTACGGAAATGATCATGCCCCGCCGCAACGACCAGCTGCTGATGCCGGTCAACCCGCTGTTCGTGTGGGCAACGCTGGTGATCGCCTTCCTGCTCGAGGTCGTGCCGCTCGGCCGCGTGCCGGCGATGCCCGACCTGCTGGCGCTGGTGCTGGTGTTCTGGAACGTGCACGAGTCGCGCCGCGTCGGAATCGGCAGCGCCTTCGTGTTCGGCCTGCTGATCGACGTGCAAGGCGGCGCCATGCTCGGCCAGCATGCGCTCGCCTACACGCTGCTGAGCTTTTTTGCCGTCACCATCCACCGCCGGCTGCTCTGGTTTCCGGTCCTGTCCCAGGCAATGCAGATCCTGCCGCTCTTCGTCGGTGCCCAGGCGGTCTCGATGCTGGTGCGCGTCATCGCCGGCGGCATGGTCCCGAGCTGGTCGCTGGTCCTGGCGCCAGTCTTCCAGTCGCTGCTCTGGCCTCTGGCGACGTGGCTGTTGCTGGCGCCGCAACGGCGGGCGCCCGACCGGGACGAAAATCGGCCGCTATGACGGCGCCACCGCGATGACCGAAATCCGCAACACCGAGCAGGACCTCTCCCGCTTTCGTCTGCGCGTGATCGCCGCGGCGCTGTTCGTGGTGTTCGCCTTCGGCCTGCTCGGCTCGCGCCTGGCATGGCTGCAGATCGCCAAGCACGACGAGCTGCAGACCCAGGCCGAGAACAACCGCATTGCGGTGGTGCCGATCACGCCGAACCGCGGCCTCATCCTCGACCGCAATGGCGTCGTCCTCGCCAACAACTACTCGGCCTATACCCTCGAGATCGCACCGGCGAAGGTGGGCGACCTCGAGGCGACCATCGACAAGCTGGCCGAGATCGTCGAAATCCAGCCGCGCGACCGCAAGCGCTTCAAGCGATTGCTCGACGAGAACCGCAATTTCGAGACGCTGCCGATCCGCACCAAGCTGACCGACGAAGAGGTCGCACGCTTCACGGCCCAGCGTTACCGGTTCGACGGTGTCGACATCAAGGCGCGGCTGTTCCGAAGCTACCCGCTCGGCGAAGTCGGCAGCCACCTGATCGGCTACATCGGGCGGATCAATCCCACCGAGAAGAAGACGATGGAAGACGACTGGTCGGACGACGACCTCGCCAACTATCGCGGCACTGAATACATCGGCAAGCTCGGTGTCGAACAGAGTTACGAGACCGAGCTGCACGGCTCGACGGGCTTCGAGGAGGTCGAGATGAGCGCTGGCGGGCGCGCCGTTCGCCGCCTCAAGGCGAGTCCGGCCACGCCCGGCAACGCGCTGGTGATGTCGATCGACATTCGCCTGCAGGCGCTGGTCGAGGAGATGTTCGGTGACCGCCGCGGCGCGCTCGTCGCCATCGACCCCCGCAACGGCGAGATCCTGGCCTTCGTCAGCAAGCCCAACTTCGACCCGAACCTGTTCGTCGACGGCATCGACGTGGAGAGCTGGAAGGCGCTCAACGAGTCGCCGGACAAGCCACTGCTGAACCGGGCGTTGCGCGGCACGTACCCGCCGGGGTCGACCTACAAGCCGTTCATGGCGATGGCTGCGCTCGCGCTCGGCAAGCGGACGCCTCAGCAGACCGTCTACGACCCGGGCTACTTCAATTTCGGCAACCACCGTTTCAACGACGACAAGGAAGGCGGCCACGGCACCGTCGACATGTACAAGTCGATCGTGCAGTCGTGCGACACGTATTACTACATGCTGGCGAACGACCTCGGCGTCGACGCGATCCACGACTTCATGGCGCCGCTCGGTCTCGGCCAGCTCACCGGCATCGACCTGCAAGGCGAGTTGCACGGCACGCTGCCGTCGACCGAGTGGAAGCGCGCGGCCTACAAGAAGAAGGAAGCGCAGAAGTGGTACGCCGGAGAGACCATCTCGCTCGGCATCGGCCAGGGATACAACACGTTCACGATGCTGCAACTGGCGCAGGCCGAGGCCACCGTCGCAGCCGGCGGCCGCCGCTTCACCCCGCACCTGGTGCGCGCGGTCGAGAACTACGAGACCCGGCAGGCCAGGCCGCTCGCGTTCGCGGAGCTGCCGGCGCTCGCGTGGAAACCGGAGCACGTGGCATTCATCCACAACGCGCTGTTCGGCGTGACGCAGGAAGGCACCTCGGCGAAGGTGTTTGCAGGTGCCGGCTACAAGTCGGGTGGAAAGACGGGCACGGCACAGGTGATCGGCATCAAGGCAGGCGAGAAGTACAACGCCGCCAGACTCGACGAGCGCCATCGCGACCACGCCCTCTACACCGCCTTCGCACCGCTCGACTCGCCGCGAATCGCGGTCGCCGTCATCGTCGAGAACGCCGGCTGGGGTGCCGGTGCCGCAGCCCCGATCGCGCGCCGGGTCTTCGACTACGTGCTCTCCGGCCAGTATCCGAGCGAGGCCGACATGGCGGCGACACAGCTCGGCAAGTCGGTCGCGCCCACTGGCACGCCGCGGTCGGCCGAGTCGGTGTCGCTGCCCGGCGCCGCCGTCGATGGCGCCGTCGGCGCACGCCTGGCGAGGGGCGACACGGCGCCATGAGCGCTGTCTTCGACCGGCCGTCGCTCTGGCAGCGGGCCCGGCCCACGTGGAGCGGCTTCGACGTGCCGCTCGTGATTGCCGTGCTGCTGCTGGCGCTGGCCGGCCTGACGACGATGTACTCGGCCGGCTTCGATCACGGCACCCGCTTCGTCGATCACGGCCGCAACATGGTGCTGGCCGTGGTCGTGCTGTTCGTGGTCGCGCAGGTGCCGCCGCAGCAGCTCATGCGGGTGGCCATTCCGCTCTACGTCATCGGCCTCGCGCTGCTGCTGGCCACGGCACTGCCCGGGATCGGCATCACCAAGAAGGGCGCCACGCGCTGGCTCAACATCGGCGTCACGATCCAGCCGAGCGAGATCATGAAGATCGCCATGCCGCTGATGCTGGCGTGGTGGTTCCAGCGCCGCGAAGGCTCGTTGCGCGTGCTCGACTTCGTGATCGCGACGCTGCTTTTGGTGGTGCCGGTCGGCTTCATCGTCAAGCAGCCCGACCTCGGCACCGCGATCCTCGTGCTCTCGGCCGGCCTCTACGTGATCTTCTTCGCCGGCCTGTCGTGGAAGCTGATCCTGCCGGTGCTGCTGCTCGGCGCGATGGCGATCACCGCGGTGGTCGTCTCGGAGGAAAAGATCTGCAAGCCCGAGGTTCAGTGGCCGCTGCTGCGCGACTACCAGAAGAACCGAGTCTGCACGCTGCTCGACCCGACCACCGACCCGCTCGGCAAGGGCTTCCACATCATCCAGGGCGAGATCGCGATCGGCTCGGGCGGCACCACGGGCAAAGGCTTCATGAAGGGCACGCAGACGCACCTCGAGTTCATCCCGGAGCGCACCACCGACTTCATCTTCGCCGCCTTCTCGGAGGAGTTCGGCCTGGTCGGCTGCGTCGGCCTGATCCTCGGCTTCACCTTCCTGATCTTTCGCGGCCTGGTCATCGCCGCCGATGCACCCACCGTGTTCACCCGACTGCTGGCAGGCGCCATCACGCTCAGCTTCTTCACCTATGCCTTTGTCAACATGGGCATGGTGAGCGGCATCCTGCCGGTGGTGGGCGTGCCGCTGCCGTTCATCAGCTACGGCGGCACGGCGATGGTCACGCTCGGGCTCGGCCTGGGCATCCTGATGTCGATCGCGAAGACCCGCCGGTTGGTCAAGTCCTGATCGACGAAGGACTGGCGCGCTCACCCCCGCCGGAGGGCGGCGGTTTCACCCGAGCTGGGGATCGTGCGAAAAGTGAGTTCCGGGTACTGTACAAACATCCAGCCTTTGTTGGATAATCCCGCACCCCCAGGAGACATCAATGGACACGCCAGTCAAAGCCCTCAACACCGAAAAAGCCAAGGCCCTGCAAGCCGCCCTCGCGCAGATCGAGAAGCAGTACGGCAAGGGCGCCATCATGCGGCTGGGCGTGGGCGAGGTGATCGACGACATCGAGGTCGTCTCCACCGGCTCGCTGGGCCTCGACATCGCGCTCGGCGTCGGCGGGCTGCCGCGCGGCCGCGTCGTCGAGATCTACGGGCCGGAGTCGTCGGGCAAGACCACGCTCACGCTCCAGGTCATCGCGCAGATGCAGAAGGTCGGCGGCACCTGCGCCTTCATCGACGCCGAGCACGCGCTCGACGTGCAGTACGCGCAAAAGCTCGGCGTCAACCTGCAGGAGCTCCTCATCAGCCAGCCCGACACGGGCGAGCAGGCGCTCGAGATCGTGGATGCGCTGGTGCGCTCCGGCTCGGTCGATCTGGTCGTCATCGACTCGGTCGCCGCGCTCACGCCCAAGGCCGAGATCGAGGGCGAGATGGGGGATTCGCTGCCCGGCCTGCAGGCACGCCTGATGAGCCAGGCCCTGAGAAAGCTCACGGGCTCGATCAATCGCACCAACACCATGGTGATCTTCATCAACC
>JBDTCA010000126.1:0-4499 GCA_039923815.1 Caldimonas sp.
GTGTGCTCCAGCCTCGAACAGGCGCTCGACTATCTCGACAAGGGTCGCGCCTTCCTGCTCAAGGGCGGCGTCTTCACGGAGACCTACATCGATGCCTACATCGAGCTGAAGATGCAGGAAGTCACGCGTTTCCGCATGACCACGCATCCGGTCGAGTTCGATATGTATTACTCACTCTGACGAGGCAGCGGGGCGGCAGTGCCGCCCTTCGGTCGGTGGTGCGAGACAATCGCCGAGCCTTGTCGGCGCGGCCGTCCGGCCGGGCGTTGAAAGGCCTGGAGACGAACGAATGACCCGGCGCATCCCCCTTTTGTCGATCGCGGCCTTTTTCGCTGGCGGCGCCGTCTTCGGCACGGTGCAGGCTCAAGCCACCGACGGCAGCGTCATGTACCGCTGCCCGGGCAACGACTACAAGAACACCATTTCGGCCAAGGAGGCCGAAAAGCTCGGCTGCCGCAAGATCGAAGGCGCACCGATCACCATCATCCAGACCAGCAAGCCGCCGGCGCAGTCGCAGTCCCGCCCGGGTGCTGCCGTGCCGGTGGCGTCGGGCGCATCCGGCATGCGCGTCGACCCGGTGGCTCAGCGAGCGCGCGACAGCGACGCCCGGCGCATCCTCGAAACCGAGTTGAAGACGGAGGAAGACCGGCTCGCGGAGTTGCAGAAGGAATACAACGGCGGTCAGCCCGAGCGGCAGGGCAACGAGAAGAACTACCAGAAGTATCTCGACCGCGTCACCGAGATGAACGCCGCGATCGCGCGCAAGCAGACCGACATCGCCGCCATCCGACGCGAGCTCCAGAAGCTGCCGCAGCCTCGCACGCAGTGACGCCGCCGGCAGCGCCCGTGGCGGTATCGCCGCCCGACGGTGCCGCCGGCCACGACGCGCTCGACCTGCTGGCCACGATGGTCGCCGTCGTGACCCCCGAGGGCGAATGCATCTTCGCCAACTCGTCGTTCGAGACCGTGCTCGGTATCTCCCGCCGCAACATGTCACGCGGCTCGGTGTTCGACTGGTTCATCGACGCCCGGGTGCTGCGCGACACGGTGGATGCCGTCAGCCGCAACAGCTTTTCGACGAGCCGCCTCGAGACGCATCTGAGACGGCCTGGTGCCGGCCACGAAGCCTTGCCGGTGCACGTCACCGTCAACCAGATCGATGGCTCGCGCAACGTCGTCTTCGAGCTGGTCGAGATCGAACAGCAGACGCGGCAAGAGCGCGAGGAGCGTGCGCTCGAGCAGGCCCTGGCGACCAAGGAGCTGATCAGGAACCTGGCCCACGAGATCAAGAATCCGCTCGGTGGCATCCGCGGTGCGGCGCAGCTGCTCGAGATGGAAGTCGATTCGCGTGCGCTGACCGAGTACACGCAGGTCATCATCAAGGAGGCTGACCGGCTGCAGGCGCTGGTCGACCGGCTGCTGGCGCCGCACCGCAAGCCGCATGTCGTAGGCGACGTGAACGTCCACGAGGTCTGCGAGCGGGTGAGGGCGCTGATCGTGGCCGAATACCCGCGCGGGCTCGTGACCGAACGCGACTACGACACCTCGATCCCGGAGTTCCGAGGCGACCGCGAGCAGTTGATCCAGGCGGTGCTCAACATCGCCCACAACGCCGCCGAGGCGCTGGTCGAGCGCATCGAGCTCGGCGATGCCCGCATCACGTTTCGCAGCCGCGTCGTACGGCAGGTCACCCTCGGCAAGCATCGATATCGCCTGGCACTGGAATTGCATATTCAGGACAACGGACCGGGCGTGGCCGAGGACTTGCGCGAGCGGATCTTCTTTCCGCTCGTCTCGGGTCGCGAAGGCGGTTCGGGTCTCGGCCTGACCCTCGCGCAAACCTTCATCCAGCAGCACCATGGCACCGTCGAGTTCGAAAGCGAACCGGGCAAGACGGTTTTCAAGATCGTGATTCCACTCCAATGAAGCCGATCTGGATCGTCGACGACGACCAGTCGATCCGTTTCGTTCTCGAAAAGGCCCTCGCGCGCGAGGAATTCGCGGTTCGCAGCTTCACGAACACCCGCGACGTGCTGGCCGCGCTCGAGAGCGAAGAGCCGCAGGTTCTCGTCTCCGACATCCGCATGCCGGGCGGCTCGGGCATCGAGTTGCTGAACAAGATCAAGGCCAAGCACAAGCTGTTGCCGGTCATCATCATGACCGCCTACTCCGACCTGGACAGCGCCGTCAGCGCCTTCCAGGGCGGCGCATTCGACTACCTGCCCAAGCCCTTCGATGTCCCCAAGGCGGTCGACCTGATCCGCCGCGCCGTCGAGGAAAGCCTCAACGACGGCGCCGCCGAGCTCCCGGTCGCGCAGGTGCCCGAGATCCTGGGTCAGGCACCTGCCATGCAGGACGTCTTTCGTGCCATCGGCCGCCTGAGCCAGAGCATCGTCACCGTGCTCATCACCGGCGAGTCGGGCTCGGGCAAGGAGCTCGTCGCCAACGCGCTGCACAAGCACAGCCCGCGCGCCACCGGCCCCTTCGTCGCCATCAACACGGCAGCCATTCCGAAGGACCTGCTCGAGTCGGAGCTGTTCGGCCACGAGCGCGGCGCCTTCACCGGCGCGCAGACGACGCGGCGCGGCCGCTTCGAGCAGGCCGACGGCGGCACGCTCTTCCTCGACGAGATCGGCGACATGCCGTTCGACCTGCAGACGCGCTTGCTGCGCGTTCTTTCCGACGGCCAGTTCTATCGCGTCGGCGGCCACAACCCGATGAAGAGCCACGTGCGCGTGATCGCGGCGACCCATCAGGATCTGGAAGAACGCGTCAAGGCAGGTTCGTTCCGGGAAGACCTGTTCCACCGGCTCAACGTCATCCGGCTACGCCTGCCGGCGCTGCGTGAGCGCACCGAAGACATCGCGCCGCTGGCTCGCTTTTTCCTGCAGAAAAGCGCGCGTGAACTGGGCGTGGAGGGCAAGCGTCTGACCGACGCTGCAGTCCTGCGGCTGAACCGGTTCGGCTTCCCGGGCAACGTCAGACAGCTCGAGAACATCTGCCACTGGTTGACGGTGATGGCGCCTGCGCAGCTCGTCGACGCCAAGGATCTGCCGCCGGAACTGCAGCCTCGGGCCGCGCCGCGCGTGGCCTCCGTGGAGGTGGCCATGGCGGCCCCCGTGGCGGCGCCGGCTCACGCGGCGCCCGCGGCCGAGAGCGCCGTTGCATCGGTCGCAGCGAATCCGGCGTCACCTGCGGATTTGCCGGCAGTCGCCGCCGCGGCGCCGGGCGAAGCCGACTGGCTCGTCGACCTGGAGCGCGAGGCGCTCGAACTGCTGCGCGCGGGTCAGCCGATGGTGTGGGACGTGCTTGTCCGGAAGTTCGAGGCCCGACTCATTCGCACCGCCCTGGAAGTCACGCGCGGTCGCCGCATCGAGGCGGCGCAAAAGCTGGGCATCGGTCGCAACACCATCACCCGCAAGATCCAGGAGCTCGGCCTGGAGGACTGAGCTGCGGCCCGGCGGCGCGGGCCGCAGCGCTACAGGTGCATCCAGGCGAGCACGCCGAGGACGAGTCCGATGGCGGTCACGCCGTAGACGCCGAACTGCAGGCGCCGGCTCCTCGTGAGCAGCGCGATGGCGGCGAGCGCAATCGCGATCTGCAAGGCCGTCGTGGCCTGTTGCCAGCGGTGCTCCTCGTGGATCTGGTGCTCCGTTCTCTCGCCCCACTCGGTCGATTGCTTCTCGAGCTCCTGCGCCTTGTTCTGGATCTCGACTTTCTCCGACTTGTACCTGGCCGCCTCGGAACGGTAGTACTCACGACGCGCTTCCGGGACCACGTCGATCGCGAACTCGGCCAGGTTCTGGCGATTGTTCTTGGCCTGATAGAAGGCCCACTGGTTCGCGGCCTCGGTCTTCTTGATCGCTGACTCGTTCTTGTAGAGACCGGCGTTGAGCTGCGCCAGGCCGCCCATGTACGAGAAGATGGCACCGACCGTGGCGATCAGCGCCGTGGCCACCGCCAGCCGGCCGGCCATGCCGTGGGGCTCGGCGTGCGACTGATGCTCGACTTCGTGGTCGTGCGGGCCGTGCGCGTGAAAACCATGTCCGGACATCTCAGGCTCCCCGATCAATTCTTGTGTAGCTGACGAAAGCGTAGTGCAGGCCTTGGGCCGTCTCGCGTTCTTCGCGCGCAGTCTGCCTGAAGTCGGCGTGGCTCCAGGATGGAAAGTAGGTATCGGCAGCGAAGGTGGCGTCGACTTCGGTCAGCTCGAGTGTGTCGACCAACGGCAGCGCCAGCGCGTAGATCTCGGCGCCGCCGATGACGAAGGCACGGGGCGCAGAAGCCGCCAGCGCCAGCGCCGCCTCGAGCGAATGCGCGACTTCAGCGCCTTCGGCATGCCAGGTGTCGTCGCGGGTGACGACGATGTTGAGCCGGCCCGGCAGCGGCCGGCCGATCGAGTCCCAGGTCTTTCGGCCCATGACGATCGGCGAGCCGAACGTGAGTGCCTTGAAGCGCGGCAGGTCACCCGGCAGGCGGACGAGCAGCTGGCCGTCGCG
>JBDTCA010000127.1:0-4878 GCA_039923815.1 Caldimonas sp.
CACAAGTCGCATGCGATCGTCGAGCAGGGCCTGAAGATCCTCGAGAACCTCGACCATCGGGGCGCCGTGGGAGCCGATCCGCTGATGGGCGACGGCGCCGGCATCCTGATCCAGATCCCCGACGAGTTCTACCGCGCCGAGATGGCCGCCCAGGGCATCGTCTTGCCCGCACCGGGCGAATTCGGCGTCGGTATGGTGTTTCTGCCGAAGGAGCACGCGTCGCGGCTGGCCTGCACGCAGGAGCTCGAGAGAGCGGTCAGGGCCGAAGGCCAGGTCGTGCTCGGCTGGCGCGATGTGCCGGTCGATGCCGAGATGCCGATGTCGCCGGCAGTGCGCGCCAAGGAGCCTGTGCTTCGACAGATCTTCATCGGCCGCGGTCCCGACGTGATCGTGCCCGACGCACTCGAACGCAAGCTCTATGTGATCCGCAAGACAGCCTCGAGCGCGATCCAGGCGCTCCAGCTCACCCACAGCCGCGAGTACTACGTGCCGAGCATGAGCTGCCGCACGATCATCTACAAGGGCCTGCTGCTCGCGACCCAGGTTGGCCAGTACTACAAGGACCTTGCCGACCCCCGGCTCACCTCGGCGCTCGCGCTCGTGCATCAGCGCTTCTCGACCAATACCTTTCCGGAGTGGCCGCTGGCGCATCCGTATCGCATGGTCGCGCACAACGGCGAGATCAACACCGTCAAGGGCAACTTCAACTGGATGCGAGCGCGCGAGGGCGTGATGAAGTCGCCCGTGCTCGGCGCCGATCTGCAAAAGCTTTATCCGATCACGTTCGAGGGCCAGAGCGACACCGCCACCTTCGACAACGCGCTCGAGTTGCTGACGATGAGCGGCTACTCGCTCGCGCACGCCGTGATGATGATGATTCCCGAAGCCTGGGAGCAGCACACCGCGATGGACGCGCGCCGCCGCGCCTTCTACGAATATCACGCGGCGATGATGGAGCCATGGGACGGGCCGGCGGCGATGGTCTTCACCGACGGCCGCCAGATCGGCGCCACGCTCGACCGCAACGGATTGCGGCCGGCGCGCTACATCGTCACCGATGACGGTCTCGTCGTGATGGCCTCGGAATCGGGCGTCCTGCCCATCGCCGAGAGCCGCATCGTCAAGAAGTGGCGTCTGCAACCGGGCAAGATGTTCCTGATCGATTTCGAGCAGGGCCGCATCGTCGACGACGAGGAGCTGAAGAACCAGTTCGCCTCAGCCAAGCCGTATCGGCAATGGGTCGACAGCGTGCGCATCAAGCTCGAGGACCTGCCCGTCAGCGGCGTGGCACCTGCCTTCGCGGAGACGCTGCTCGATCGCCAGCAGGCGTTCGGGTACACGCAGGAGGACATCAAGTTCCTCATGAGCCCGATGGCGCAGGCCGGCGAGGAAGGCATCGGCTCGATGGGCAACGACTCGCCGCTCGCTGTTTTGTCCGACCGGAACAAGCCGCTCTACAACTATTTCAAGCAGCTGTTCGCCCAGGTCACGAATCCGCCGATCGATCCGATCCGCGAAGCGATCGTGATGTCGCTGGTGTCGTTCATCGGCCCCAAGCCCGACCTGCTCGACATCAATGCCGTGAATCCGCCGATGCGGCTCGAGATATCGCAGCCGATCCTCGGCTTTGCCGACATGGCGCGGTTGCGCTCGATCTCCGGCCACACCAGCGCCAAGTTCAAGAGCTACGAACTCGACATCACCTATCCGCTGGCCTGGGGCGCCGAGGGCATCGAGGCCAAGCTGGCGTCACTCTGCGCTGAAAGCGTGGATGCGCTGAAGAGCGGTCACAACATCCTCGTCATCAGCGACCGTCGCCTCACCCGAGAGCAGGTTTCGTTGCCTGCGGCGCTGGCGCTGTCCGCCGTTCACCAGCACCTGGTCCGCGCTGGCCTGCGGACAACGGTGGGTCTCGTCGTGGAAACCGGCTCGGCTCGCGAGGTCCATCACTTCGCGGTGCTCGCGGGCTATGGCGCAGAGGCTGTGCATCCCTACCTCGCGCTCGAAACCCTGGCCGCGCTGCACAAGGATCTGCCCAGCGATCTCGCCACCGAGAAGGCGGTCTCGAACTACATCAAGGCGATCGGCAAGGGGTTGTCGAAGATCATGTCGAAGATGGGTGTTTCGACGTACATGTCGTACTGCGGCGCCCAGCTGTTCGAGGCGATCGGCCTGGAAAAGGCGTTGGTCGACAAGTATTTCAGGGGCACGGCGAGCCAGGTCGGCGGCATCGGCATCTTCGGTGTCGCGGAGGAGGCGATCCGCATGCACCGCGCTGCCTTCGGAGACGACCCGGTGCTCGAAGGCATGCTCGACGCGGGCGGTGAATACGCCTGGCGCGTGCGGGGCGAAGAGCACATGTGGACGCCCGACGCCATCGCCAAGCTGCAGCACGGTGTGCGCGCGAATCGCTTCGAGACCTACCAGGAATACGCGGCGCTCATCAACGACCAGAGCAAGCGCCACATGACGTTGCGTGGCCTGTTCGAGTTCGTGATCGATCCGGCGAAGTCGATCGGCATCGACGAGGTGGAGCCGGCCGCGGAGATCGTCAAGCGCTTCTCCACCGGGGCGATGTCGCTCGGCTCGATCTCGACCGAAGCGCACGCGACTCTCGCCGTGGCGATGAACCGCATCGGCGGCAAGTCGAACACCGGCGAGGGTGGCGAGGATCCGGCCCGCTACCGCGCCGAGATGCGTGGCGAGACGATCGTCGAAGGCACCCACTTCAGCGACATCATCGGCAAGGGCGACATCATCGTCGACTTCCCGCTGAAGTCCGGTGACTCGCTGCGCTCGAAGATCAAGCAGGTCGCCTCGGGCCGCTTCGGCGTGACCACCGAGTACCTCGTGTCGGCCGATCAGATCCAGATCAAGATGGCGCAGGGCGCCAAGCCGGGCGAGGGCGGCCAGCTGCCGGGCGGCAAGGTCAGCGAGTACATCGGCAAGCTGCGCTTCTCGGTGCCGGGCGTGGGCCTCATCTCGCCGCCGCCGCATCACGACATCTATTCGATCGAAGATCTGGCGCAGCTCATCCACGACCTGAAGAACGCGAACTCGCGGGCCAGCATCAGCGTCAAGCTCGTCTCGGAAGTGGGCGTCGGCACGATCGCCGCGGGCGTCACGAAGGCGAAGGCCGACCACATCGTCATCGCCGGCCATGACGGCGGCACGGGCGCCTCGCCGTGGAGCTCGATCAAGCATGCCGGCTCGCCCTGGGAGCTGGGCCTGGCCGAGACGCAGCAGACGCTGGTGCTCAACCGGCTGCGCGGCCGTATCCGCGTCCAGGCCGACGGCCAGATGAAGACCGGCCGCGACGTCGTCATCGGCGCGCTGCTCGGTGCCGACGAGTTCGGCTTTGCCACGGCGCCGCTGGTGGCCGAGGGCTGCATCATGATGAGGAAGTGCCACCTCAACACCTGCCCGGTGGGCGTGGCGACCCAAGACCCGGTGCTGCGTGCCAAGTTCCAGGGTCGGCCCGAGCACGTCGTCAACTTCTTCTTCTTCGTCGCAGAGGAAGCGCGCCGGATCATGGCGGAGCTCGGAGTGCGCACGTTCGACGAGATGATCGGCCGCGTCGACCTTGTCGACACGAAAAAGGGCATCGCGCACTGGAAGGCGAAAGGGCTCGACTTCAGTCGAGTTCTGCATGCGCCCACTGCGCCTCTGGAAGTGGCACGCCGCCAGGTCGAGACGCAGGACCACGGCCTTGCCAAGGCGCTCGATGTGCGCCTGATCGAAAAATGCGCGCCGGCGCTGGAGCGCGGCGAGAAGGTGCAGTTGCTGGAGTCGGTGCGCAACGTCAACCGCACGGTCGGCGCGATGCTTTCCGGTGAGCTGATTCGCCGCCATCCGCAGGGCCTGCCCGACAGCACCATTTTCATCCAGATGGAAGGCACTGGCGGCCAGAGCTTCGGCGCCTTCCTTGCGCAGGGCATCACGATCTATCTCATCGGTGACGCCAACGACTACACCGGCAAGGGCATGAGCGGCGGCATCGCGTACGTGTATGACGAAGACGGCGCGTTCGCTTCGCGCTGCAACATGACGATGGTGTCGCTTGGCAAGGTGTTGCCGGCAGCCGAGCAGGAGAAGACGCTCGAACGCGCTGTCTGGCACAAGGAGCAGGCCGACGAGGCGATCCTGAAGGCCCTCGTTTCCGATCATCACAAGTGGACGGGCAGCCTGCGCGCTCGCGAGATCCTTGATCACTGGAGCGAGGCGCGTGGCAAGTTCGTGAAAGTGTTCCCGAACGAGTACAAGCGTGCCCTGGGCGAGATCAGCCTGAAGGCGATGACGGCGCTCGGCGAGATCCGCGCCACGACGGCGGCCGACGATGCGATCACGAAAGCGCGCGTTTCCGGCAAGACCGCCAAGGTCATCGCGCCGAAATAACCGCCCGCCAGGCAGACGAACAGGAACGACGACGATGGGCAATGTCACCGGCTTCATGGACTACGAACGCGTGGAAGAAGGCCACGAGTCGGTGCCTGCGCGCGTCAAGAACTATCGTGAATTCGTCTTCACGCTGAAAGAAGACGATGCCAAGGTGCAAAGCGCGCGTTGCATGGATTGCGGCACGCCGTTCTGCACCAGCGGCTGCCCGGTCAACAACATCATTCCCGACTTCAACGACCTGGTCTACCGGGCCGACTGGAAGCACGCGTTCGCGGTGCTCGACTCGACAAACAATTTCCCGGAGTTCACTGGTCGCATCTGCCCGGCACCTTGCGAATCGGCTTGCGTTCTCAACATCAACGACACGCCCGTCGGCATCAAGTCGATCGAGCACGCCATCATCGACCGCGCCTGGGCCGAGGGCTGGGTCGTGCCGCGGAAGGCTTCGGTCAAGTCCGGCAAGACGGTGGCCGTGGTCGG
>JBDTCA010000128.1:0-3423 GCA_039923815.1 Caldimonas sp.
TACGAGACGGTGAAGTACTTCTCCAACGAGGCGTTCGAGCAGGCGCGCTACGACGAGAACCTGCTCCGGCTCGAGAAGGTATCGATCAAGTCGCAGACGTCGCTGTCGGTGCTCAACCTCGGCCAGAGCCTGATCATCGCCACCGCGGTCACGCTGCTCGTGTGGCGCGCGACGGTCGGCGTCGTCGCCGGCACGATGACGCTCGGCGATCTGGTGCTTGTCAACGCGCTGATGATCCAGCTCTACATCCCGCTCAACTTCCTCGGCGTGATCTATCGCGAGATCAAGCAGTCGATGATCGACATGGAGAAGATGTTCGCGCTGCTGGGGCAGAACAAGGAGATCGCCGATGCGCCGGGTGCGATCCCGCTGGTCGCGCGCGGTGTCGGGCCGGGCGCGCCTCATGGCTCGGTACGCTTCGACAACGTGCGCTTCGGCTACGACGCCGACCGCGAGATCCTGCACGGCGTCAGCTTCGAGATCCCGGCCGGCAAGACGGTTGCGGTGGTCGGCCCTTCCGGGTCGGGCAAGAGCACGCTGGCGCGGCTCATGTTCCGCTTCTACGACGTCCAGGCCGGCAGCGTCTCGATCGACAGCCAGGATATCCGCAGCGTGACGCAGAAGAGCCTGCGCGAATCGATCGGCATCGTTCCACAGGACACCGTGCTGTTCAACGACACCGTCGAATACAACATCGCGTATGGCCGCACCGGCGCCAGCCGCGCCGAGGTGGAAGGGGCGGCGCGTTCGGCTCACATCCACGCCTTCATCACCTCGACGCCGAAGGGCTACGACACCATGGTCGGCGAGCGCGGCCTCAAGCTGTCGGGTGGGGAGAAGCAACGCGTCGCGATCGCACGCACATTGCTCAAGAACCCGCCGATCATGATTTTCGATGAGGCGACGTCTGCCCTCGACTCGGCCAACGAGCGTGCGATCCAGGCCGAGTTGCAGGGCGTAGCGAAGAACCGCACGGCGCTCGTCATCGCGCATCGGCTGTCGACCGTCGTCGACGCCCACCAGATCCTGGTGATGGAGGCTGGTCGGATCGTCGAGCGCGGCAACCATGCCGAGCTGGTCGCCCGGGACGGACGCTATGCGCAGATGTGGCAACTGCAGCA
The DNA here is from genome assembly GCA_039923815.1 of Caldimonas sp. Taxonomy (GTDB): domain Bacteria; phylum Pseudomonadota; class Gammaproteobacteria; order Burkholderiales; family Burkholderiaceae_C; genus Schlegelella_A. The sequence continues at coordinate 1,122 of JBDTCA010000128.1, forward strand.
GAGCAGCGCGGAGACCGTCGCCAACTGAGTCACCGCGATCGTCGAGGTACTCGTCGTGGCACGAAGGTTGCGGCCGGGTCTCGGGCATACCCTCGTTTCACGGGCAAACACGCGTGACCCGTCGGCGTCGGTCCCTAGAATTTCGTTACCTTCCTGGCGCTCCCATTCCGGCGTCAATCAACCTGCAGGAGTTCCACACATGAACAAGTCGTATCTGGTCCGTGCAACCGTCATAGCCGCCGCGATGGCGGTCGCTGGCGCGGCGCACGCCGAAGACACGCTGAAGAAGATCAAGGACAGCGGCTCGATCACCGAAGGCGTGCGCGAGTCATCGGGGGCCCTGGCGTTCACGTTGGGCGACGGCAAGTACGCCGGCTTCCACTACGACGTCTGCGCTCACATCATTGCCGACATCCAGAAGCATCTCGGCATGGCCAAGCTCGAGACCAAATACCAGCCGGTGACGTCGCAGAACCGCATCCCGCTCGTGCAGAACGGCACCGTCGACCTCGAGTGCGGTTCGACCACCAACAACGCGACCCGCCAGAAAGAGGTCGCCTTCGCGCCGGCGCTCTACGTCGAGGAAGTGCGCATCGCCGTCAAGGCCAATGGCGGTATCAAGGACATTGCCGGCTTGAACGGAAAGACGGTCGCCACGACCACCGGCACGACCTCGGTGCAACTGCTGCGCAAGAACAAGCGCGCCGCCGGCATGGACTTCAAGGAGCTGAATGGCAAGGACCATTCCGACACCTTCCTGCTGCTCGAGTCGGGCCGCGCCGATGCCTTCGTGATGGACGGCCAGATCCTTGCCGGCCTGATCTCGAAGGCTAAGAACCCGAAGGATTTCGCCATCGTCGGCGAGCCGCTTTCGGTGGAGCCGATCGCGATCATGTACCGCAAGGACGATCCGGCGTTCAAGAAGATGGTCGACGACAGCGTCCGCGCCATGGCCAAAAGCGGTGAGGCTGCCAAGCTGTACGACAAGTGGTTCATGAAGCCGATTCCGCCGGCGAACACGATCGTTGGCCTGCCGGCCAGCGACGCCACCAAGGCCGCGTGGGCCAATCCGAGTGACAAGCCGCTCGAGGAATACGCCCAGCCATAAGACGCGGCGGCATCGGGTCCACCGACTGAGGTAAGCCCTAGCGCGGCACGGCGCGGAGTTTGCTTACAGTCGGCCAGCGCGGCGCGAAGCCAATTCGCGTCGCGCTTTTTCATTTCGACGCGGCCGCGCACGTTGATGGCCGACGCAAGGGAGCGGCAGCGACGATGGGCGAGTGGCAGTTCTTCCTGAAGGACACGGGCGGCGGCGAAACCTATCTTCACTGGATGATGACGGCCTGGGGCTGGACGCTCTCGGTCGCGGCGCTCTCGCTGATCGTCGCCCTCGTCGTCGGCTCGCTGATGGGCATCCTGCGTACGACCCCCAGCAAGACGCTGGTCTTCATCGGCGACGCCTGGACCGAGCTCTTCCGCAACATCCCGCTGCTGGTACAGATCTTCCTTTGGTACCACGTCATCCCGTCGATCTTCCTGTCGCTGCGGGCGCTGCCGAGTTTCGTGCTGGTCGTCTTCGCGATCGGGTTCTTCACCTCGTCGCGGATCTCCGAACAGGTGCGCGCCGGCATCCAGTCGCTGCCCAAGGGCCAGCGCTACGCCGGCCTGGCGATGGGGCTGACGCTGCCGCAGACGTATCGCCACATTTTGCTGCCGATGGCCTATCGGATCATCATCCCGCCGCTTACCAGCGAGTCGATGAACATCGTCAAGAACACCTCGGTGGCGTTCGCGGTCAGCATCGCCGAATTGACGAGCTTCGCGATGCAGGCGCAGGAGGAAACCTCGCGCGGCACCGAGATCTACCTCGCCGTCACGGTGCTCTACTTCATCTCCGCGTTCGCGATCAACCGGCTTGCCCACTTCGTCGAGGGCCGCGTCCAGGTGCCCGGAATGATCGGGGCGAAGGGATGAATCTCGATTTCGGATTCTTCAACTGGCAACTCGTCCAGAGCTTCATCCTCAAGGGGCTCCTGTTCTCGATCGAGCTCACGATCGTGGCGATGATCGGCGGCATCGCACTCGGCACCGTGCTGGCCCTGATGCGACTGTCGGGCAAGTCATGGCTGGTCACTCCGGCGGCGGCTTACGTCAATACGCTGCGATCCATCCCGCTCGTGATGGTGATTCTCTGGTTCTTCCTGCTGATCCCGAGCTCGTTCTACGACGCGATTCCGGGCGGACTCGGCTCCAGATATCGTTCCGAGATCGCGGCGCTGATCACCTTCACGGTCTTCGAGGC
>JBDTCA010000129.1:0-2802 GCA_039923815.1 Caldimonas sp.
GCTGGAGCTCGAGCTGCAGCGCCGCAACATCCCGTTCGTCAAGTACGGCGGCCTCAAGTTTCTCGATTCAGCGCATGTGAAAGACGTGCTCGCCGTGCTCCGTTTCGCCGCCAACCCGCGTGGCCAGCGCGCTGCCTTGCGCACGCTGCAACTCGTGCCCGGCATCGGCACGGCCGGGGCGCAGAGGCTGCTGGCCGCGCTCGAATCCGCCAGCGACCCGACCGCCACGGTTCGCGATTTCGCGCCTGCCGCAGCGGCCGCCCCGGCCTGGGCCGAATTCGCCCGACTCTTCGTCGCCCTGCGGGAGAACGGATCGGCCTGGCCGGAAGAAGTGAGCGCAGTGGCCGACTGGTATCGGCCACTGCTCGAGCGTCGGCACGACGACGCCGGCCCGCGCAGCGCCGATGTCGCTCACCTGGCGAGGTTGGCCGGTGGCTACGCGTCGCGCGAGCGCTTTCTCACCGAACTCGCGCTGGACCCGCCAGCAGCCACCAGCGACGAGTCGGGTCCGCCGGGGCGCGACGAGGATTACCTCATCCTGAGCACGATCCATTCGGCCAAGGGCCAGGAATGGAGCGCGGTGTCGGTACTGAACGTCGTCGACGGCTGCATGCCGTCCGACATGGCGACCGGCAGCGTCACCGAGATCGAGGAAGAGCGTCGCCTGCTCTACGTGGCCATGACGCGAGCGCGTCATCACCTGCACGTGATGGTGCCGCAACGCTTCTACGTGACGCAGCAGTCGGCCTACGGCGACCGCCACGTCTATGCCGCGATCAGCCGTTTTCTGCCGGCCGAACTTCATCGCCTGTTCGACCACGTCGTGGCGACGAACCGGCACGATCCTGGCACCTCGGTTCCCGCAGGGGCGGCCATCGACCTGGCCGCTCGCATGCGTGCGACCTGGGCTTAGGCAAATAAAAAGCCGCCGTCTTGAGAGACGGCGGCTTCATCTGGAAAGGGCTGGCGTCAGATCTTGTCGATCGCGTCCTTGACCTTTTCCTTGCCGTCGCCGTAGTTGGCCTGGACCTTGCCGCTGGCCTTGTCGACCTTGCCTTCGGCTTCCAGATTCTCGTTGCCCACGACCTTGCCGGTGGCTTCCTTGACAGCGCCCTTGGCTTCTTCGACTCGACCCTTCACTTGATCGTTGTTCATGATTTCCCTTTGCTGAGGTGGTGACGATGGGATGACGGTTCGGGTCGGCCCCGTTTGGAGGCGGTGCTGATCCGATGACCTGACTATGGCCGCGTCGCGACGGGACGGGTGTCAGCGAGCTCGGACGGTCGTTGTAGGAGTAATTCGTCTGCGTTCGTCGCCCGACGGACCACCTTGTCAGCCACCCGCAGACAGGGTTGGCACCGATCGCCGCGCTGCACGAGCGAAATGGCCCCGGGTCAGGTCCATCAGGAATGCGCCGAGCCAGGGCGAACCGGCGCCGATGGCATACATGCGCTCCTCGCCGGTCGACCAGCAATGGACGCGAAGCAGGCCGCCGACGACGCCGAAGAGCTCGGCAAGCCCGCCGGCCCCCGTCTCTTCCTCGACCTCGAAATCGCCGAGCTCGAAGCCCTTCGAGCTCAGGACCCCGGAGAGTGCTTCGGTGGTGGGAAGCATGCGGGAAGTCAGGCGTGTCATGGCGGTCTCAAGCGATCAAGTGGGCGATTTCCGCATGCTTCGCGAAGGCGTCGTATCGGACACGACCTACGTTGCCTGTCAGCCGCGAGCGGCTCGGCACTCGCCGGGGTCCTGGGGATGAGAAGCCACGGGGCAGGCTCGGATGGCGAACGATTTGCTGGCACAGTGCGCGTTCCGTCCCAGCGCGCCCCGCGTCGTCGTCATGAAAAAGCTCCTCTGGCTCGCCTTCGCAGCTTCGGCTCTCGTCACCGGATGCGCCGCACCTGAGGGCGGCAAGTCGGCGTCGACGCGACCGGTCGTATCGGCACCCCGCGACGAGCCTGCGCCGGCGCCTCCCGCGGCTGCGCCGACGCCACCGCCGATGCCGGCTGCTTTCACCGACGCCGTGGCGCGGGCCGGCGAGCGCCTTCTGCAAGACGCTCGCAGCGTCGTCGGCGCCGGGCCGCGCGAGCTGATCATTGACCCGCTGATCGATGCCAGCAGCGGTCAGCAGACCGCGGGTACCGTGAAGATGGGCGAGCAGCTCGCGGCGCTGATCAAGGCGCGCGTGCCGGCCTGGAACGTCAAGCCGCTGTCGCGTGCCAGCCTGTCGAGCGGCCCACTGCTGTTGATCGGCACGCTGACCGCGATCAACACGAAGAACGCCAGCGATCAGAACGCCGACGCTTTCCGGCTCTGCCTCGTGCTCATCGACCTGCGCAGCGGCAAGCTGGTCGCCAAGCGCGTCGACCGGGCGACGCTGGCCACCGTCGACGCCGAGCCGACCTCCTTGTTCCGCGATGCCCCGACCTGGGCGCTCGACCGCACCGCTCTGGCCTACATCAAGTCGTGTCAGGGCAGCTCGCCGGGAGACAGCGTCGATCCGGGTTACCTGCTCAGGCTGCCTGCCGCGGCCATCGTCAACGAGGCGGCCATCGCCTTCGCGGACAACAAACCGGCCGAAGCCTACAAGCTGTTCCACGAGGCCCGGGCGATCGCCGATCCCGACGACCTGCGCGTCCTGAACGGCCTCTACATGACGAGCTGGCACACCGGCAAGAAGAAGGAGGCGGCCGACGTCTTCGGCAAGATCGTCGGCCTGGGCATCGAGGCCAGGAGCCTGCCGATCAAGTTCTTCTTCGATCCCGGCAAGACGACGCTGCTGCAGTCGGCCGACCTGCGGTCGCA
>JBDTCA010000130.1:0-3656 GCA_039923815.1 Caldimonas sp.
TGCGGAATCTTGTCGTCGTCGCGATGCAGCCAGCGGCGGGCAACGCGCATGTTGGCAAGACCAGCGGCACCGCTCTCGCCCTCGCTCTTCAGACGCCGAACCTCGGCGCGGCTTGCGCGACGCATGCTGCGGGCGTAATTGGCCATGACCTCGTAGCGATTGGCGATGATCGCCTCGAGCGTCTTGTTGTCCGCCACCGGCCTGATCTCGCCCAGCTTGAGCTGGGGCACGGTCTTGCGCACCTTGGCCAAGCCCAGCATCTCGAGGCAGCGGATGTAGGCCCAACCGATGTCGAACTCGTAGGGCTTCACCGACAGCTTGGCCGAGGTCGGATACGTGTGGTGGTTGTTGTGCAGTTCTTCGCCGCCGATCACCAGACCCCAAGGCGAGACATTCCGGCTGGCGTCCACCGCCTCGAAGTTTCGATAGCCCCAGAAGTGACCGATGCCGTTGATGATGCCGGCGGCTGTGATCGGGATCCACAGCATCTGCACGGCCCACACAGCCGCGCCGATGGCGCCGAACAGCATCAGGTTGATGATGAGCATGAGCCCGACGCCCTGCCAGCTGAACCGCTCGTAGAGATTGCGCTCGAGCCAGTCGTCGGGCGTGCCGTGGCCGTACCGGGCCAGCGTCTCGGCGTTCTTGGCTTCAGTGCGATAAAGCTCGCTGCCGGTCAGCAGCACGGTCTTGATGCCGCGCGTCTGCGGGCTGTGGGGATCGTCGACCGTCTCGCACTTGGCGTGGTGCTTGCGGTGGATGGCGACCCACTCCTTGGTCACCATGCCGGTCGTGAGCCACAGCCAGAGCCGGAAGAAATGCGAAGGAATGCCGTGCAGGTCCAACGCCCGGTGGGCCTGGGCGCGGTGCAGGAAGATGGTCACGGCCGCGATCGTGATGTGCGTGACGACGATCGTGAAGAGCAGGACCTCCCAGCCGTTGAAGCCTGAGAAGCCATGGGCCAGCCAGTCGACCAGAGCATCAAACACGGAAATCAGCACGTCCATTCAGACCTTCGCGAATCACTTTTGCAGGAAGAGGCATTCTATTCGAGCGCCTCCGCTTGATATCCCTCGAGATCGACGGTTATCGAGGCCAACGACACCATTTGGCATCGAAGCGCTGGAACTCAACGTCTCTGCCAAACCGCGGCGTAGAAACCGTCGGTTCCATGACGATGGGTCCAGAGGCGCAGATCGTCACCGCTCACCAGCGCTTCGGCTTGTGCAACCTGGGCCCGCTGCAGCACGCCGAGCGCAGGCAGGCGCTCGAAATCGGCGGCGTGGGCAGCGTCGAAGTCACGAGCGACGGCTTCGTCTTCCGCCTCGATCGGGCTGCACGTGGCGTAGACGAGCCGGCCGCCCGGCTTGAGCATGCGTGCGGCGGCGGTCAGGATCGCGCGCTGTTGCGGCCCGAGCTCGGTCAACGTCGCTGGCGTCTGCCGCCATTTGAGGTCCGGATGGCGCCGCAGCGTGCCGAGCCCGGTACAGGGCGCATCGACGAGGACGCGGTCGATCTTGCCGCCGAGGCGCTTGACGCGGTCGTCGCGCTCGTGCGCAATCTGAGCCGGGTGCACGTTGGCGAGACCGCTGCGAGCCAGTCGCGGCTTGAGCGCCGCCAGCCGGTGACCGGAGATGTCGAAGGCGTAGAGCCGGCCGGTGTTGCGCATCTGGGCGCCGAGAGCAAGCGTCTTGCCGCCCGCGCCGGCGCAGAAGTCGACCACCATCTCGCCCCGCTTTGCGCCCGTCATCAAGGCGAGGAGCTGGCTGCCTTCGTCCTGGACCTCGACGAGGCCCTGCGTGAAGAGATCGAGCTTTTGCAGCGACGGCTTGCCGACGACGCGGATCCCGACCGGCGAATAGGGCGTGGGCGCGGCCTCGATGCCTTCGCTGCGCAGCAGGCCGAGCACGTCGTCGCGGCTCGCACGGGCGGCATTGACGCGCAGGTCGAGCGGCGCCGGCGTGTCGACGCTCGCCGCCCAGGTCCGAAACTCGCCGCCCAGCTGTGTCTGCATCGCCTCGGCGAGCCAGGCCGGAAGGTTGTGGCGCAACGCGTCCGGCAGCGAGCCGAGGTCGACCGCCTGGGCGCGCTCGAGCCAGACACGCTCGCCGTCGTCGAGCGCGGCCCGCAGCACGCCGGCGTTGCCCTGCCAGGCCAGGACGGCAAGGCGCCGCGCCGGCTCGCCCCGGCCCGACGCAGCGAGGTGGCGAAAGAACGCGAGCCTGCGCAGCAAGGTGAAGACCGTCTCGGCGAGCACGTGCCGGTCGCGCACGCCGAGGGCGTGCTGGCCACGGAAGAAATCGGCGGCGGTTCGGTCGGCAGGCTGCTCGAACGAGAGCACGCGATGGACCAGTTCGGTGGCGGCCTCGAGCAAGGCTTTCGGCTGCATGGCTGCGATTATCCTTGCCGCTCCTTCTCGAACGCCGACGATCCATGAGCAGCCCGGAACGCGCGCAATCCGCGCACCACGTGCCCGGTCACATGCTCGCCCACCTCCGGCTGCTGGTCTGCACGGCATTCGGCATCGGCGCCGGATTCATCCACTGGCCCGGATTCGACACCTTGGGAGAGCGCAGCCTGATCGGCTGGAACGTGCTGGTCTGGCTCTACCTCGCCTGGGTCGCGATCGGTCTCGTGCGCGCCGACAAGGGCCACATGCGCCGGCTCGCGACCGCGCAGGCGGAGAGTGCCGGCATCGTGCTGGGCATCGTCATCGTGGCGGCCATCGTGAGCATGGTGGCCGTGGTGTCCGAGATGAAGGCGCACATCGCGTTCGCGTTCATCACCGTCGCCGGTTCGTGGCTTCTGTTGCCGACGCTGTTCGGCCTGACCTACGCGGCGACCTACTTCCGCCAGGAGCCCGACAGCGGACTCGAATTTCCCGGCGGGCCGCCCGAGTACGAGCCGGACCACACCGACATCCTCTATTTCGCCTTCACCATCGCCGTCGCCTGCCAGACGGCCGACGTCAACGTCACCACCCGGGAGATGCGCAAGCTGGTGCTGTTCCAGTCGGTGATCTCGTTCGTGTTCAACACGACGATCCTGGCCTTCTCGATCAACGCCGCGGTCAACAACATCAACTAGCCCGGCGACGGCGATATCGCGCCCGCCTGCCACTGCGCGGCGCCGTCGCGATGGCGCACCACCCCTTCTCGCACGCTCAGCGCGCCGTCCACCAGCCAGCCGATCGCGCGCGGATAGATCAGGTGCTCCTGCGACAGCACGCGTGCCGAGAGCACGGCCTCGTCGTCGCCGGCGAGCACGGGCACGACAGCCTGGCCGATGATCGGCCCATGATCGAGGTCGGCGGTCACGAAATGCACGGTTGCGCCAGCGACCTTGCAACCGGCTTCCAGGGCGCGGCGATGCGTGTGCAGGCCGGTGAACGCCGGCAGCAACGACGGGTGGACGTTGACGAGCCTGCCCTCGAAGCGCTGCACGAATTCGGCGCCCAGGATGCGCATGAAGCCGGCCAGCGCCACGACGTCGGGCGCGAAGCCTTCGACGACGTCTGCGAGCTCGGCATCGAACAGCGCCCGCTCGGCGAAGCGGCGATGGTCGACGACCGCCGTCGCGATGCCGTGAGCCGCGGCTAACACCAGACCGCCGGCGTCGGCACGGTTGGAGATCACGGCGGCGATGCGGGCCTTCCA
>JBDTCA010000131.1:0-17501 GCA_039923815.1 Caldimonas sp.
CCTTGACGGTGGCGATGGCACCGTGCAGCGACAGCCCGAACAGGTCGCGCAGGTGCGGCGCGTCGAGAACCTGGACGACGTCGACGTGGTCGTGCAGGTTGCGGCCGACGCCAGGCAGGTCGTGGCGCACCTCGATGCCGAGGCGGCGCAGCGCCTCGCCCGGGCCGATGCCCGACAGCATCAGCAACTGCGGCGACTGCAATGCGCCGGCCGCGAGCAGGACCTCGCGTCGAGCTTTCACCGAGGTCAGCACGCCGTCGCGACGGAACTCGACGCCGACCGCGCGCCGCCCTTCACAGACGATGCGTGTGGTGTGGGCGCCGGTCAGCACCGTGAGGTTCGGGCGCTTCAGGTTCGGCGTCAGGTAGGCCTTGGCGGCGCTGACGCGCTCGCCGTTCTTGTGCGTCACCTGGTAGAGGCCGACGCCTTCCTGGCTGGCGCCGTTGAAGTCGGCATTGACGACATGCCCGGCCTCGCGACCGGCCTCGACGAAGACCGGCCCGAAGCGATTCGGGCTGCGCAGATCCATGACGTTGAGCGGACCGCCGCTGCCATGGAAGGCCGAGGGCCCGCGCTCGTTGTGTTCGGCGCGCTTGAAGAGCGGCAGCACCTCGGCCCACGACCAGCCCGGGTTGCCGGCGGCGGCCCAGGCGTCGTAGTCCTGCGCCTGGCCGCGCAGGTAGATCATGGCGTTGATCGAGCTCGAGCCGCCGAGCACCTTGCCGCGCGGCTGGTAGCCCGTGCGGCCGCCGAGGCCGGCCTGCGGCACGGTCTCGAACTTCCAGTTGGCGTGCCCCGATTTCGCGAGCAGGGCCAGGCCGGCCGGGCAGTGCAGCAGCACGCTGGTGTCGACCGGGCCGGCTTCGAGCAGGCAGACGCGGGTCTCCGGGTCTTCCGACAGGCGTGCCGCCAGCACGCAGCCGGCGGAGCCGCCGCCGACGATCACGTGGTCGAACTCGAGGCCAGCCCGGATCGGGCCGTCGATCATCGGCGTCACTTTCCGTAGGCCTTGCGCGAGCCGTCCTCGAAAACCTCGTCGTCGCGGACGGCGCCGCCATCGGCGTCGATGCTCCTGCTCGCGGACCACTGGACCGCCCTCGTCGTCGAGGCACGTGCGCCGGCCGCCATCAAAGGCGAGGTCACAATCGATCGATGCATCGTCCAATTGTGCCGCGCCATATGGTCTTCTACATCGCCGGTGGGGTCGTCGCCGCCATCGTGATCCTCTTTCTCTGGGCCAATTTCGGGGGCAACGAGAAGCGAATCGAGCGCCGTCTCGAGCGGCTCTATTCGCTCGAGGATCCGCGCTTCACACAGGAGCTCGGCGCGCTGCTCGGGCCGCCTCTGACCGATGGCAACCAGGTCCGCGCGCTGCTCAACGGCGACGAGATCTTCCCACCCATGCTCGAGGCGATCCGCTCCGCCAAGCACACGGTCACCTTCGAGACCTACATCTACTGGTCGGGAGAAATCGGCCGCAAGTTCGCCGACGCGCTGTCGGAGCGGGCGAAGGCGGGCGTCAAGGTGCACGTGCTGCTCGACTGGGTCGGCAGCGCCAAGATGGATACCCGGATGCTCGACGAGTTGAAGGCGGCCGGCGTCCAGGTCCAGCGCTACCACCCGCCGAGCTGGACCGGCCTCGGCAAGCTCAACAACCGCACCCACCGCAAGCTGCTCGTCGTCGACGGCCGCGTCGGCTTCACCGGCGGCGTCGGCATCGCGCCGGAGTGGACGGGTCACGGCCAGGACCCGGATCACTGGCGTGACAGCCACTTCCAGGTGGAGGGGCCGGTGATCGCCCAGATGCAGGCGGTCTTCATCGACAACTGGATCAAGACGTCCGGCGAGGTCCTGCACGGTCCCGACTACTTCCCGCTGCTGCAGCCGGCCGGGCCCAGCCGGGCGCAGATGTTCAGCAGCTCGCCGACCGGCGGCGCCGAGAGCATGGCGCTCATGTACCTGCTGGCGATCACGGCGGCGAGCCGGACCATCGATCTTTCGGCGGCCTACTTCGTCCCCGACGAGCTCAGCCTGAAGGCGCTGACGGCGGCGCTCAAGCGTGGCGTCAAGCTGCGCATCGTCGTGCCCGGCGAGCACATCGACTCCGAGACGGTGCGCTCGGCGTCTCGAGCGAAGTGGGGGCCCTTGCTTGCGGCGGGTGCGGTGATCGCGGAGTACGAGCCGAGCATGTACCACTGCAAGGTCATGATCGTCGACAACCTGCTTGTCTCCGTCGGCTCCACCAACTTCGACAATCGCTCGTTCCGCCTCAACGACGAAGCCACGCTCAACATCATCGACGCCGGCTTCGCGACCGCCCAGACGGCGACCTTCGAGGCCGATCTTGCGAAGTCTCGGCCCGTGACCTACGCCGCCTGGATCGACCGGCCGTTCAAGGAAAAGGTGGCCGAGCGCTTCGCGTCATTGATCGGCTCGCAGCTCTGATGGTCACACGGCCCTGGCGGCTCAAAGAAGCTGTTCGGGAACGAACCAGCCCAGCAGCATGTTGTGCATGCGCAGCCAGAAGGTCGACTCCGGCTCGACGGCGAGAATCACTTCCTTGTCGTCGTCGAGCGTCAGCCACTGCAGGTTGGTCGTCTTTGGCTCGAATCTGACGCGGTAGGCGCTTTCGAGCTTGCTGATGTTGATGACCCGCAGCAGCTCCTTGGCGAGCGCCGGGTTGTCGATGAACATGCCGAGCTCGGTATTGGAGCTCGCTGAACGCGGATCGAGATTCATCGAGCCGATGAAGACCGTCTTGCGGTCGATGATCGCCGTCTTGGCGTGCAGGCGGCCGAGCGACGAGCCGAACATGCCGAGCCGCTTCGTCGTCTGCGTGCGTGTCGGGCTCAGCTCGTAGAGGTCGACGCCGGCGGCGAGCATGCCAGGGCGGTACTTCGCGTAGCCGTTGTGAACCAGCGGCTCGTCGGTGGCGGCGAGCGAGTTGGTGACCACGGTGACCTTGACGTGGTCGCGCTGCAGGTTGCGAAACGACTGCATGCCCATTTCGCCGGGGATCATGTAAGGCGACGTCAGCACCAGGTCGCTCTTGGCCTGCCAGACCTGCATCATCACGCCGTTGGTGACGCTGGTCTCGAAGGCGATCTTCGGCGTCTTGGAGAGCAGCTTTTCGGGCGGATCGGCGAAGGCGCGGGCCTTGCCCCAGAGCAACCCGATCTGGCCGGAGTCGAGCTCCTCGCTGATCGGGCCGTAGCCGAGCACGTCGGTGCTGGGCGGGTCGATCGGAGGCGACGGTGGCAGGCTGGCAATCGTGTCGGTGAAGGCCTGGCGCGCCGCCGCCTTGTCGACGGTCGGCACGCCGATCGTCTCGATCGGGTACACGACTTCGCTGTTCCAGTAGCGGTCGAAGATGGCGGCGAGATCCTTGACGACGGCACCCATCACAAAGGCGTCCATGTCGACGAAGTTCGCTTCGGTGCTGCGCAGGAAGTACTCGTCGCCGATGTTGCGTCCGCCCGCGACCGCCATCACGCCATCGGCGATGAACAGCTTGTTGTGCATGCGGTGGTTGAGCCGCCCGAAGTCGAACAGCGAGGCAGCGAAGCGGCCGGCGACGCCGCTCGAACGCGCGCAGCAGAACGGGTTGAAGAGCTGGACCTGCACGTTCGGATACGAGGCCAGGCCGCGAAGCAGTGCGTCGGTGTGCGTGGTGTAGAGATCGTCGACGAGCAGGCGCACGCGCACGCCGCGAAGCGAGGCATCGCGCAGTGCCGTCAGCATGAGCCGGCCGGTGCGATCGTTCTCGAGCACGTAGTACTGGACGTCGAGCGAGCTGGTCGCCCGCTGCGCAAGCTGGATGCGCGTGTCGAGCGAGAAGGAGCCGAGCGGCATCAGCCGCACGCCCGACTGCTCGTCGGCCGGCGTCGAGTTGCGGGCGATCTTGACCAGCGGGCTGTCGGCACTGATCGGCAGCACCGTGGAATCGGTCCGACCGACGTTGACGGGCAGGCTGCCGCAGCCGCCGACCAAGGCCGCGAGGACGATGAGTGCAAGGCTGGCGAAGTAAGATGAACTCCGCTTTCGCGACCGATCGGAGTCCGACATGAAGAAGTTTCTCGCGTTCATGATGTTGTTGCTTTCGCTGACGACATCGTCATACGCAGCACTCGACGTCGGAGATGCAGCGCCAAACTTTACAGCCCAGGCGGCGTTGGGTGGCAAGGTGTTCAAGTTCTCCCTGGCCGACTCCCTGGCCAAAGGGCCGGTGGTGCTCTATTTCTTTCCCGCCGCTTTCTCCGTCGGCTGCTCGATCGAGGCGCACGAGTTCGCGGAGTCGATCCCGAAGTACGAAGCGCTCGGCGCCACCGTGATCGGTGTGTCCTCCGACGACATCGGCACCCTCGGCAAGTTCTCCGTCCAGGCCTGCCAGGGCAAGTTTCCGGTCGCTTCCGACGACAACCAGAACGTCATGAAATCGTACGACGCCATCATGACGCTGCGACCCGACTACGCCAATCGCGTCTCGTACGTGATCGCTCCCAACGGCAAGGTGATCTACAACTACCAGAGTCTGAATCCGAGCCGGCACGTCGAGAAGACACTTGCCGCGCTGAAGGACTGGACGCAGAACAAGAGCAGGCAGTGAACGTTGCCACCGGGGCGCGCTTTAAGGCCGCGGCGCTGGGCCTTCGGGGCTGACCGTCAGTACTGCCCGCGAGCAACGGGCACCGAGAGTCGTGTCGTCAGCGCCCGGCCGCGCTGACCCGCCAGACGACGTTGCCGACGTCGTCGGCCACCAGCAACGCGCCGGTCTTGTCGATGGCAACCCCCACCGGGCGACCCTTCGCGTCACCACCTTCGCTCAGGAAGCCCGTCAGCACGTCGATCGGTGCGCCGGCCGGCTTGCCATTCGCGAACGGCACGAAGATCACCTTGTAGCCGCTGTGGGGCTTGCGGTTCCATGAGCCGTGCTGGCCAATGAACATGCCGTTGCGGAACGGCGCCGGCAACGCCGATCCCGCCGACGACACGAGGCCGAGCGAGGCCGTATGCGGCCCGAGCGCGTAGTCAGGCGACACGGCCCGGCCGACAAGCTCGGGCCGCTGGGGCGACACGCGGGTGTCGACGTGTTGCCCGTAGTAGCTGTATGGCCAGCCATAGAACGCACCGTCGCGCACGGAGGTGAGGTAGTCCGGCACCAGGTCGCTGCCGATCTCGTCGCGCTCGTTGGCCACCGTCCAGAGCACGCCGTCGACCCAGGCCATGCCGTTCGGGTTGCGCAGGCCGCTCGCGAAGACGCGGCTGGCGCCCGTCTTCGTGTCGATCTTCCAGATCGCAGCACGACCTTCTTCGGCCGCCATGCCGTTCTCGCCAACGTTGCTGTTCGAGCCAACGGTGGCATAAAGCGCGCTGCCGTCTGCGCTGGCGACAATGTTCTTGGTCCAGTGGTGATTGATCGGCCCGGCCGGCAGGGCGGCCACCTTGGCAGGCGGCGCATCGATCCTGGTTGCACCCCCGGTATATGGGAAGCGCAAAACGGCGTCCGAGTTCGCGACGTAGAACTCGCTGCCGATGAGTGCCATGCCGAACGGGGAGTACAGATTCTCGAGGAACACGCTGCGGGTCTGGGCGTGCCCATCGGCATCCAGGCCGCGAAGCAGCGTGATGCGGTTGGCGCTCGGCGTCCCCGCACCGGCACGGGCCATCACCTTTTTCATCACGAAGCCCTTGATCCCCTTGCCGTCCTCAGGCTTGGGCGGCGCATTGGTCTCGGCGACGAGGACGTCGCCGTTGGGCAGCACGTAGAGCCAGCGCGGGTGATCGAGGCCGACGGCATAGGCGGTGACGGTGAGGCCGGCCGCTGCGACAGGCTGGTCGCCAGCCGCCCAGCCGATCGCAGGGGCGATGTTGACGGTCGGCAACAGCGTGTGTGCAGGCGGCGGCAGCTTCGGTGCGGGCCCGGTGCCATCGGCCACGGTCAGGGTGGCGACATCGCCGCATGCGCTCAAGAGTGCGGCGCAGGCGAGAGCGGTGAAAGGAAAGGCTGTATTCATCGGCGAGCCCGGGCAATCGAGGCGCCCGACCTCGCTGCAGCCCGTCGGCGGAAGTTTCCTCGTCGAGACCGGGCTTTCGAGGCCGCCGATGTAGGAGCTCGCCCACGGGACCGACGCCGGCAAGACGACCGGCGCTCGTGGCGGCACCCGCTACACCGCCACGTGGGCGCGTCCTATCCTCACGCCCCGTCCACCACCCCAGGAGCGAAGCGATGGATACCAACGAACCCATGCTGACCGGCCTCTTTCGCGACCGCGACAGCGCTGAGCGCGCCTTCCAGTCGATCTCGGACCGCGGGTACTCGCGCGACGATGTCAACGTCGTGATGTCCGACGACACCCGCGAGCGCCACTTCACCGGCAACACCGGGAGTCGTGAAACCGAGCTCGGCACCAAGGCGGCAGAAGGCGCGGGCATCGGCGGCGCCATCGGCGGCAGCCTCGGTGCCATCGCCGCGGCCATCGCCGCCGTCGGCACGACGATCGCATTGCCGGGCCTCGGCCTGGTCATCGCCGGGCCCCTGGCCGCAGCCATCGCAGGTGCCGGTGCGGGCGCAGCCACGGGTGGCGTCGTCGGTGCGCTCATCGGCTGGGGCATCCCTGAAGAACGCGTCAAGGAGTACGACCAAGGCATTCGCGATGGCGGCATCCTGATGGCGGTCCGACCGAAGAACGACGAAGACGCCAGCTTCTTCGAGAACTCGTGGCGTTCCAATCGCGGCGAGCACGTCTACCGCTAGGGCCTCACCCGCCGCCGCCGCCCTTGGGTAGAACCTCTACTTGCTCCAGGTCTCGCGCAAGCTCGTGATCCGGTTGAACACGGGTGTCGCTGCCGAGTGTTCGACGCGATCGGCCACGAAGTAGCCATGGCGCTCGAACTGGAAGCGGTCTTCACCTCGAGCCGCGGCCAGTGATCCTTCGACGTAGCCCTGAACGACGCGACGGCTCTCGGCGTTCAGGCTTGCACGGAAGTCCTTGCCGCCAGCATCGGGTTGGGCCTCGCTGAAGAGGCGCTCGTAGACGCGAATCTCCGCCGGCAAGGCATCGTGCGCAGCGAGCCAGGTAATGGCGCCCTTGACCTTGACGGCATCGGCGCCGGGGGTGCCGCTCCGGGTGTCTGTGACGACCTTGGCCAGCACCGTGGTGAGCATGCCAGCGGCGTTTTTCTCGAAGCCCGTGCATTCGACGACGTAGCCGTATTTCAGCCGCACCCGGTTGCCGGGAAACAGCCGGAAGAACCCTTTCGGTGGCACTTCGGCGAAATCGTCGCGTTCGATCCAGACGACGGGGCCGAGCTCGAACTCGCGGTGGCCGAGTTCCGGGTGCTGCGGATGCACCGGTGCGTGGCAGGACTCGCGGTGTCCGGCGTTGCCGAAGACCTCGACCCAGTTCACGAGTTCGAGTCGCAGGGGATCGAGCACCGCCATGGCGCGAGGCGCCCTGGCGTCGAGATCGTCGCGCAGCGCGATGTCGAGGCTTGCATAGTCGGTCCAGCCGCCGGCCTTGCTGGTGCCGGCGCGCTCGCACATGAGGCGAATCGCTTCGGGCGTGTAGCCGCGCCGGCGCAGGCCGGCGATCGTCGGCATGCGCGGGTCGTCCCAGCCGTCGACGATCTTCTCGTCGACGAGCGCCTTCAGCTTTCTCTTGCTCGTGATCACGTAGGTCACGTTGAGCCGCGCGAACTCGTACTGGTGCGGCCGCGGCTGGGCCAGCAGGCCGAGCGTGCAGAGCGTGTCGAGCAGCCAGTCGTAGAACGGCCGCTGATCTTCGAACTCGAGCGTGCAGACCGAGTGGGTGATGTTCTCGAGCGCGTCCTCGATCGGATGCGCAAAGGTGTACATCGGGTAGATGCACCAGGTGTCACCGGTGTTGTGATGCGTCGCCCGCTTGATGCGGTAGAGCGCCGGGTCGCGCAGGTTGATGTTCGGGCTCGCCATGTCGATCCTGGCGCGCAGGACCGCGGCGCCGTCGGCGAGCTCGCCGGCCTTCATGGCGCGCAGGCGGGCGAGGTTCTCGACCGTGCTGCGTGAACGGAACGGGCTGTCGGTGCCGGCGTTCGCGAAATCGCCGCGGGCGGCGCGCATCTCGTCGGCGCTCTGCTCGTCGACGTAGGCGTGGCCGGCGACCACGAGCGCCTCGGCGGCGCGGTACATGAAGTCGAAGTAGTCGCTGGCGTAGTAGAGATGGGGCGTCGCCGTCTCGGCGAGTGCGGGCTCGGCGGCATGCCAGTCGAAGCCGAGCCAGCGCACGGCGTCGACGATGGCGTCGACGTATTCCTGCTCTTCCTTCTCGGGATTGGTGTCGTCGAAACGGAGATGGCAGATGCCACCGTAGTCGTTGGCGAGGCCGAAGTTGAGGCAGATGCTCTTGGCGTGGCCGATGTGCAGGTACCCGTTCGGCTCCGGCGGAAACCGGGTCCGGATGCGGGCCGGGTCGAGCGGCGCGCCGGCCTGGTGGGAAGCGTCGCCCGGCGTGCCGGCGAAGCGCCGCGCAGCATAGGTGCCCTCGGCGAGATCGCGCTCGACGATGTGACGCAGGAAATTGCTGGCAGCGACAGGTTCTTTGGCGGTGGTCATGGGCGCAGTTCGAGCGCCTTTGAGCGCCGGCGAATTCTAGGGTCCGCCTCCAGCGCCTTTACCTTTCGACATATGGCCGGCGTCAACGCGGCGGGGGTCGGATCGCGTTCAGGAAGCACGCACGCGACTTCGCGTGCATCGACAGGAGCCCGTCATGAAGCGCACCCTCGTACTCGCCGGCATCGCCGCTGCCACGCTGTTTGCCGCCACCGCCGCCGAAGCCGGTGGCGTCCACTGGTCGGTCGGCATTAATCTTCCGATCGTCTCGACCTACGCGTCCGGCGGCCCCGCGTATTACCCCGGCCCGGTTGGCTATGGCTATGGCTATGCGCCGCAGGTCTACCAGCCGCAGGTCTACCCGACCCGGATCTACGAGCCCGAGGTCTACGAGACTCAGATCTACGAGCCTCGCGTGTATGAGACGCGTCGATACGAACCGCGCGCCGTCTACCGCGAGCCCCGCCGCGGCTATTACGCTCCGCAAACGGTCTACGAACCCCGCTATTCGCGTGCCTGGCTGCCGCCACTGCCGCCCTTGCCGCGCCTGCCGCCGCTGCCGTGGTCGCACCACGACCGCGACCACGACCGAGATCACGACCGAGATCACGCCGACTACCGGCGCTGAACGACGACCCAGGTCGCCGCACATCGCCATGAAGAGGTGAACCGCTCGAGCTGCGACTCGAGCGGCGTCATGCGCTGCTCGAGGTCTCGGCCCCAACAGAAAGCGACTGGCGCCCACGCGAGTTGATGGCCCGGCGGAGTGCCGCCGCGGATCTGTTGGCCAGCTGCGCCACGGCAGCTCGAACGTCATCAGTCGGCATGGCCATGCCGAGCGACCGGAAAGAGGCACGGCTATATTCGTCGCCGCTGTGCCACCGGGTGCGGAGGAGTCGAGATGCGCGTGGTGCAGGGCGGGCGGGTCGAGCAGATCGGCAAGGTGGTCGTGAGCGGCACGGTGGTGATGGTGATCGCTGCCTGCGCGTCGTCACCGCTGCCGCCGTGGCCGGCCGGGCGAAGCATCGGCGTCGACCCGTCGGTGAGCACGGGTTCCAGTCGCGCACCCGTGGCTGCCCCGAGCCCGACATCGCCGGCATCGGCCAGCACGACTGCGGTGGCAACGCCGGTGCGGCCGGCGGCGACACCGCCGGTGGCGTCGCTGTCGTCCCCGTTGCCGGTATCGCCGGTATCACCTATTACGCCGCCTGGGCAGGTTCACGACGCGCCTCTGCCGCTGGCGCCGCCGGTGCCGGCGGCGATCGCCGCGCATTTTCCGGTGCCCGCCGTCACCTTCGCGACGCCGGCGTTCGAGCCGGGTCGCGAGGCGTTCACGCGCAGCGACGAACTGCACTCCATCCTTTACGGGCTCGAGCGCGACGGCGCCTCGGCTTCGGCCCGCACCGACGTCAAGGTCCTCGACCTCGGCCTGTCGCAGAGCGGCCAGCCGATCGAGGCGCTCGCCTTCACGCGCTTGCCGCCGCCTGCTGCACCGGCCATCGCAGCCGAACCCGCGGTCGCGGGCTCGGTGCCGCCGGTCGTGACTCAGCCGCTGCGCCGGCCGGCGGTCGTCGTCGTTGCCGGCCAGCATGGCGACGAACCGGCTGGCACCGAAGCGCTGATCGTCGTCGCGCAGGACCTTGCCGCCGGCCGCCTCGACGCGGTGCTCGACCGCGTCGACGTCGTGCTTCTGCCGCGTGCCAACCCCGACGGCGCGGCCTTGTTCCAGCGCGGCGCCGCCGACGGCAGCGACATCAACCGTGACCATCTGCTGCTGGTCACGCCGGAGGCGCAGGCGCAGACCCGGCTGCTGGTCGACTTCGAACCGGTGGTCGTGCTCGACCTGCACGAATATCCGGTCGGTGGCGCCTTCACGACCAAGTTCGGCGCCGTTCAGCGCTTCGACGCGCTGTTGCAGTACGCGACCACCGCCAACCTGCCGCCGTTCGTGACCCGCGCCGCCGAGGAGTGGTTCCGGCTGCCGTTGATCGCCAGCTTGCGCGGCGCCGGTCTCATCGCCGACTGGTACGCCACCACCTCGCTCGACCCGAACGATCGCCGCCTCTCGATGGGCGGTGTCGGCCCGCAGATCGGGCGCAACGCCACGGGTCTGCGCAATGCCGTCAGCCTGCTGGTCGAGACCCGCGGTGGTGGCCTTGGCCGCGGCGACCTGAAGCGCCGCGTCCAGGCCCAGGTCGTCGCCGTGAACAGCGTTCTTTCCAACGCCGCGTTGCGCGCCGCCGACCTGGTCAAGCTGCGCCAGTTCGTCGATCGTGACGTCGCTGCCAAGGCTTGCCACGGCGACGTCGTGCTCGAGGCTGTGCCGACGTCGAGCGAATACGCGTTGTCCGTGATCGACGCCGCCACCGGCGCCATCCGACGCATCAACGTCGCCTGGGACTCGGCGCTGGCGCTGCGGCCCCTGAAGACACGGCCACGACCGTGTGGCTACTGGCTCGCCGCGAGCGAGACCGATGCGGTGCGAAGGCTGCGGCTGCTCGGCGTCGAGGTCTCCCAGCTCGACGAGGGCGCCGAACTGCGTGGCGAAACCTATCGCGAAATCGCGCGTCAACCGGTCGGTACGGACGCCGCTGGCCACGCTGGCGCAACCACGCGCGTGATCGTGCAGACGATGCCGGCGCTGCTCGACATCGCAGCGGGCGGCTACTACGTATCGCTGGCGCAGCCGCTCGCCAACCTGGCGCTCGCCGCCCTCGAGCCTGAGGACCCGGCCAGCTTCGCCGCCAATCGCGTGATCGGTTCCGTGGCGACCGAGGCGCGCATACTGCAGCGCGCCGAACCGCGCATGACCAGCGTGCCCTGACATGGAACTTGAAGCGATCCCTGCCGCGCAGGCGGTGCCCGTCACGGCTTCGGCAGCCCCATCGGCGCCGGCCCCGGGCCGGATCTATCGGCACCGGCTGCCGGTGCGGTTGATGCACTGGATCAACGTCGTCTGCCTGACGATCCTGCTCGGCAGCGGCCTCAACATCTTCAACGCCCATCCGTCGCTGTATTGGGGTCACGACTCGGTGACCGTGAAACCCTGGCTGTCGCTGAGCGGCCGCAATACGGCGAACGGGCCGGTCGGCAACACCCATGTCGCCGGCCTGGACTTCGACACCACCGGCGTGCTCGGCGTGTCGAAGGCCGACGGTGTCGTCACCGCGCGCGGCTTCCCGAGCTGGGCGACGATTCCGGGGCCGCAGTGGCTGGCCATGGCGCGCCACTGGCACCTGTTCTTCGCCTGGCTGTTCGTGCTCAACGGCGTCGCCTACGTGCTGTACACGATCCTCAGCCGGCACCTCGTGCGCGACCTGTTGCCGACGCGGATCGAGTTGAGGAACATCGGCCACTCGATCGTCGACCACCTGAAGTTCAGGCACCCGACGGGCGCTGCCGCCACCCGCTACAACGTGCTGCAGAGCCTGGCCTACCTCGTCGTGATCTTCGTGCTGCTGCCGCTCGTGGTGCTGGCCGGCATGGCGCTCTCGCCTCGGATCGACACCGTGTTCACCGGCTGGGTCGACCTGCTCGGTGGCCGCCAGTCGGCACGCTCGCTGCATTTTCTCGCCGCCCTCGGGCTGGTCCTGTTCGTGATCGTCCACGTGTTCGAGGTCATCGTCGCCGGAGTCTGGAACGAGATGCGATCGATGGTCACCGGCTGGTACAAGGTGCCCGTCGATCACGCCGCCGACAAGGTGAGGGCCGCACCATGAACAAGACCTACACGCTGATGCGCGCCAGGCAGCGCGACCGTCGCCATCTTCTCCGCGGTGCCGTCGCGGCTGCGGGCGCGGCCATGCTCACCGGCTGCGACCGTCTCTCGCAGAACGAATCCTTTGTCGACGTGCTGAAGAGCGCGCAGAACCTGAGCCACGCCGCCGGCCGCATCGTGGCACCGGCATCGGCCATGGCGCAGGAGTTCTCCCAGGCCGACGTCGCACCGAACTTTCGCGGCAACGGCACGCTCGACCCCGCCGATGCCGACTACGTGACCTTGAAGACGGCCGGCTTCGCTGACTACCGGCTCCAGGTCGGCGGCCTCGTCGAGGCGCCTGCCGAGTTCAGTCTCGCGCAGCTGCGAGCGATGCCGTCACGCACTCAGATCACGCGTCACGACTGCGTCGAGGGCTTGAGCTGCATCGGCAAGTGGAAGGGTGCTCAGCTTTCCTTGGTGCTCGATCAGGTCAGGCCCACGGCCGAGGCGAAGTTCGTTGTCTTTCGCTGTTTCGATTCGATGGACGGCCCCAGCCTCGATGGCAAGGACTCGCGCTACTACGAGAGCATCGACCTGGCCGAGGCGCGGCACGCCCAGACGATCCTGGCCTACGATCTCAACGACCAGGCGCTGCCGGTGATCAACGGCGCGCCGCTGCGTTGCCGCGTCGAGCGCCAGCTCGGCTACAAGCAGGCCAAGTACGTGCGCGCCATCGAGCTCGTCGCCAGCTTCGCGGCGATCCGCGGCGGCAAGGGCGGCTACTGGGAAGACGAAGGCTACGAGTGGTATGGCGGCATCTGACCGCGCGTTGCGTCAGCGGCCGCGCTAGCGACGCTTCGAACCGCCGAGGATCGAGCCCAGCACGCCGCGGATGATCTCGCGGCCGACGCTCGAGCCGATTGAGCGCACCGCAGAGCGCGCTGCCGATTCGGCGAGGCCTTCGTGCTTGCCGCCACGCGGCCCGGTCGAGCCGAAGATGGCGTCTTTCAGGCTGCCCATGAGGCCGCCGCCGGCCTGGCCCGTCGCCGGTTGCTGGCCGGGCGCGTTCGACGTGGCCGGTGCCCCCGCCATGGGCGCCGATTCGACGCGACCCTTCAGCTTCTCGTACGCCGACTCCCGATCGACCGTTTTCTCGTAGACGCCCGCAACGAGCGAGGTGGCGATCAGCGCTTTGCGCTCGTCTTCGGTGATCGGTCCGAGCCGGCTTGCTGGCGGCAGCACGAACACGCGTTCGGTGACGCTCGGCCGGCCCTTTTCGTCGAGCAGGCTGACGAGCGCCTCGCCGGTGCCGAGCTCGGTGATCGCGGTCTCGATGTCGAGCCCGGGATTCGCGCGCATCGTGCTCGCCGCCGCCTTCACCGCCTTCTGGTCGCGCGGCGTGAAGGCGCGCAGCGCGTGCTGCACGCGGTTGCCGAGCTGGGCCAGGATGCTGTCGGGCACGTCGAGCGGGTTCTGCGTCACGAAGAACACGCCCACGCCCTTGCTGCGCACCAGCCTCACCACCAGCTCGATCCGCTCGAGCAGCACCTTGGGCGCTTCGTCGAAGAGCAGATGGGCTTCGTCGAAGAAGAAGACGATCTTCGGCTTGTCGAGGTCGCCCACTTCCGGCAGCTGCTCGAACAGCTCCGAGAGCATCCAGAGCAGGAACGTGGCGTAGAGGCGCGGGCTGGTGAGCAGCTTGTCGGCGGCGAGGATGTTGACGACGCCGCGCTGGTGGCCGTCGACGTTCACCGTCTGCATGAAGTCGGCGATGGCGAGCATCGGCTCACCGAAGAAACGGTCGCCACCCTGGGCGCCGATCTGCATCAGGCCGCGCTGGATGGCGCCGATGCTGGCAGCGCTGACGTTGCCGTATTCGGTGGTGAACGACGAGGCGTTCTCGCCGACGTGCTGCAGCATGGCCCGCAGATCCTTGAGATCGAGCAGCAGCAGACCGTTGTCGTCGGCAATCTTGAAGACGAGCTGCAGCACGCCGGCCTGGATCTCGTTGAGGTCGAGCATGCGGCCGATGAGCAGCGGGCCCATGTCGCTGACGGTCGCGCGAACGGGGTGGCCGGCGGCATGCTTGTCGTCGGCGAACACGTCCCAGAGCGTCGCCGGGCAGGCTTCAGGCGTCTGTGGCTCGATGCCGCGTTCCTTCAGCAGCGCCGCCATCTTGGCGCTGGTGCTGCCGGGCTGGGTGATGCCGGCGAGGTCACCCTTGACGTCGGCCATGAAGACCGGCACGCCCTGGCGGCTGAAAGCTTCGGCAAGCGTCTGCAGCGTCACTGTCTTGCCCGTGCCGGTGGCGCCGGTGACAAGGCCGTGCCGGTTTGCCATGCCCGGCAGGAGGAAGCACTCGGTGGCGCCGTGCCGGGCGAGGAGGATCGGGTCGGCCATGAGGGTTCCGCGAAGAGGTGGAAGATGGATCGAAACCCAGTTTAGCGGCGCTCTCGCGGCCGGCGCCCTCTAAAATCGCGGCCCTACAACGCCACTCGCCGCGAGGCGCATTCGATTCATGGCCGGTCATAGCAAGTGGGCGAACATCCAGCATCGCAAGGGCCGGCAGGACGAGAAGCGTGGCAAGGTCTGGACCCGGCTGATCCGCGAGATCGTGGTCGCGGCGCGCCAGGGCGGCGGTGATCTGTCGATGAATCCACGCCTGCGCCTGGCCGTCGAGAAGGCCAAGGGCTCGAACATGCCGGCCGACACCATCAAGAAGAACGTCGACAAGGCGACCGGCAACCTCGAAGGCATCCACTACGAGGAGATCCGTTACGAGGGCTACGGCATCGGTGGCGCCGCGGTCATCGTCGACTGCATGACCGACAACCGCGTCCGCACCGTGGCCGAGGTGCGCCACGCGTTCAGCAAGTACGGCGGCAACCTCGGCGCCGAAGGTTCGGTGGCGTTCCAGTTCAAGCACGTCGGCCAGTTCGTGTTCGCGCCGGGCGCCGATGAAGATGCGGTGATGGCCGCCGCGCTCGACGCCGGCGCCGACGACGTCGTCACCGATGCCGACGGTGCCGTCGAGGTGCTGTCGCCGCCGCACGACTTCGAAGCCGTCAAGGCGGCGCTCGAGAAGGCCGGTTTCATCGCCGATCACGGCGAGGTGACGATGCGCGCCGAGAACACGGTGGCGCTGACCGGTGACGACGGCGTTCGCATGCAGAAGCTGATTGACGTCATCGAGGATCTCGACGACACCCAGGCGATCTTTCACAACGCCGAGATCTCCGAGTAGTGAAGGTTCTTGTCATCGGTGCGGGCGGGCGCGAGCATGCCCTGGCCTGGAAGCTGGCGCAGTCGCCGCGCGTGCAGACGGTCTACGTGGCACCGGGCAACGCCGGCACGGCGGCCGAGCCGCAGGTCAGGAACGTCGCCATCACCGACCTCGCCGCGCTTGCCGACTTCGCCGTGGCCGAGAAGATCGCGCTGACCGTGGTGGGCCCGGAGGCGGCGCTCGCGGCCGGTGCGGTCGACATCTTTCGCGCCCGCGGCCTGCGCATCTTCGGTCCGACGAAGGCCGCTGCCGAGATCGAGAGTTCGAAGGCTTTCGCCAAGGATTTCATGCGCCGACACGGCGTGCCGACCGCTGGCTACGCGGTCTTCGACGACGCTGCTGCGGCACACGCGCACGTCGATGCCGGGCCGGTGCCGACCGTGATCAAGGCCGATGGCCTGGCGGCCGGCAAGGGCGTGGTCGTGGCGATGACGAGAGATGAGGCGCACGCCGCCATCGACGCCATGCTCGGCAGCGTCGCCGGTGGTTCTGGAACATCGGTCGGCAGCCGCGTCGTCATCGAGGAGTTTCTCGAGGGCGAGGAGGCCAGCTTCATGGTCGTCTGCGACGGCCGCAGCGTGCTTGCGCTGGCGACCAGCCAGGATCACAAGCGACTCGGCGACAGCGACCGGGGCCCGAACACCGGCGGCATGGGCGCCTATTCGCCGGCGCCCGTCGTCACGCCGAACGTGCATGCCCGCGTCATGCAGGAGATCGTCTTGCCGACGCTCGCCGGCATGGCCGCCGAAGGCCGGCCGTTCACGGGCTTCCTGTACGCCGGACTGATGATCGATTCGGACGGTGCGCCGAAGACGGTCGAGTTCAACTGCCGGCTCGGCGACCCGGAAGCGCAGCCGATCCTGATGCGACTGAAGAGCGACCTGTTCGAGCTGCTCATGCAGGCGACTTCGGCCACGCCCGAGCGTCCGCTGGACGAGACGGAGCTGCAGTGGGACCGTCGCGTGGCGCTCGGCGTCGTCATGGCGGCCGCCGGCTATCCGGCGGCGCCGCGCGCCGGCGATGCGATCTCGGGGCTGCCGGTGGTCGGCAGCGCCACCATGGCCGACGGCGGAGCCGGTGTGGCACCACGCGCCGAGGTCAAGGTGTTCCATGCCGGCACGGCGTTGCGCGATGGCGCCGTTGTCACCGCCGGCGGCCGTGTTCTTTGCGTCACCGCACTCGGAGACTCGACGCGGCTCGCGCAGCAGCACGCCTATGCGGCCGTCGCCGGTATCGCGTTCGCCGGCGCCCAGTACCGGCGCGACATCGGCCGCCGGGCCTTGAAGAAGTGACCACCATGCTTACGCAGTCGGCTTCGCCGGCGCGGCTGCGGCCATGAACGTCGCCGATGTCCGCGCCTATCTGCTCGGCCTGCAGGCGAGCATCGTCGCCGCCATGGAGGCCGAAGGAGGCGAGCCTTTCGCCACCGACGCCTGGACGCGCGAGCCCGGCGGCAAGCTCGAGGGCGACGGCATCTCGCGCCTGATCGAAGGCGGCCGCCTGCTCGAGCGCGGCGGCTGCAGCTTCTCCCACGTCAAGGGCAAGGCGCTGCCGGCATCGGCCACGCAGCACCGCGGCGCCGAGCTGGCCGATGCGCCGTTCGAGGCCATGGGCGTCTCGCTCGTGTTCCACCCGCTCAACCCGTACGTGCCGACCGTGCACATGAACGTGCGCATGCTGGTGGCGCAACCTGTCGGCCGCGAACCCTCGGTCTGGTTCGGCGGCGGCATGGACCTGACGCCGTACTACGGCTTCGAGGAGGACGCCCGTCACTTCCATGGCGTCAACCGGGATGCGTTGGCACCCTTCGGCGCCGACAAGTACCCGCGCTTCAAGCGCTGGTGCGACGAGTACTTCTACCTCAAGCACCGCGACGAGCCGCGCGGCATCGGCGGCATCTTCTTCGACGACTTCGCCGAGGGCGGCTTCGA
>JBDTCA010000132.1:0-9338 GCA_039923815.1 Caldimonas sp.
AACTCGGCCCGCTCGGCACAGCCCTGGCCTATGGCTGGATCGGGCTGGTGCTGCTGCTGGTGCTGTCGCCGCACATCGGCGTGCTGCTGCTGTCGTTCGCGCAGGTGTGGAGCTTCTCGCCGTTGCCCGATGCCTACACGACCGCGCACTACGCAACGGTGCTCGAGGACTCGAGCGGCATGATCCGCAACACGCTCGTCTACTGTGGTCTCGCGGCCGGGCTCGACGTGGTGCTCGGCGTCACGATCGCCTACCTCATCTTCCGCACCCGGCTGCCGGCACGCCGCTGGCTCGACGGCATCGCGACGGCGTCGCTCGCAGTGCCGGGCATCGTCCTCGCCATCGGTTATCTGCGCCTCTTCAAGGGCGTGACGATCCCCGGCACCGATACCCTCTTCACCTCGACCTGGGTGCTCATCATGCTGGCCTATGCGGTGCGCCGGCTGCCGTACGCGTTGCGCGCCTGCGTGGCGGCGCTGCAGCAGGTCCATGTGTCGCTGGAAGAGGCCGCCGAGAGCCTCGGCGCCACGCCGCTCTCCACCATCCGCCGTGTTCTCGTGCCGCTGATGGCAGGCGGCATCCTGGCCGGCTTCGTCACCAGCTTCATCACCGCGGCTGTCGAGCTCTCGGCCACGATCATGCTGGTGTCGTCGGAGTCGCAGGCGCCGATGAGCTACGGCATCTACCTCTACATGCAGAGCGTGGCGGGCCGCGGGCCCGGCGCGGCGCTCGGCGTGCTCGCGGTCGCCGTGGTCGCCGTCGGCACGTGGCTGTCGTATCGCGTCGCCGAGCGCACCGGCAACCGCTTCGCCGCGTCCCCCAGCCGGGAAGTCAACAAGCCATGAAGCCATGAACGTCGAACCGGGATCCGCGATGAAGAAGGTGCGCGTCGAATGCGACGGGATCGGTCTCTCGTTCGGCCAGACCCAGGTGCTGCGCGACGTCAGCATCGACATCGAGCCCGGCGAGTTCTTCGCCTTGCTCGGGCCATCGGGTTCGGGCAAGAGCACGCTGCTCCGGCTGATCGCCGGCTTCAACCAGCAACAACACGGCAGCGTGCGCATCGACGGCGTCGACGTGAGCGGCAAGCCGCCGTGGCAGCGCAACGTCGGCATGGTGTTCCAGAGCTACGCGCTCTGGCCGCACCTGACCGTGCAAGACAACGTCGCCTTCGGTCTGGTCGAGCGCAAGGTGAACCGGGCCGAGCGCGATCGGCGCGTGCAGGCCGCGCTGGAACTCGTCGGGCTCGGCGCTTACGGCGCGCGGCGCCCGAATCAGCTCTCGGGCGGTCAGCAGCAGCGCGTGGCGCTGGCGCGCACCATCGTGATCGAGCCGCAGGTGCTGCTGCTCGACGAGCCGCTCTCCAACCTCGACCGCACGCTGCGTGTGCAGATGCGACAGGAGTTGCTGTCGCTGCAGCGCCGCCTCGGCCTGACCACGATCTTCGTCACCCACGACCAGGAAGAAGCGATGAGCACCGCCGATCGCATGGCCGTGCTGGAGCACGGGGTGGTGCAGCAGATCGGCACGCCTGCCGAGCTCTACGACCGGCCGGCCAATGCCTTCGTTGCCGGCTTCGTGGGCACGATGAATTTCCTTCCCGCGAAGGTGCTCGCGCCGCGAGGCGATCGGGTGGACGTGGAAATCGAGGGCGTCGGGCGGGTCGACGATGTCGAGGTGGCGAGGCCGGGCGCGCCCGGCGGCGCCGGATCAGCGGCGCAGACAGGCAAGGCGACCGCGAGTTTCCGGCCGCAGGCCCTGCGCATGGCGGCGCCGGGTGAGGAAGCCGGCGGCGGCTGCGTCTGGATCGAGGGCGTGGT
The DNA here is from genome assembly GCA_039923815.1 of Caldimonas sp. GTDB lineage: Bacteria > Pseudomonadota > Gammaproteobacteria > Burkholderiales > Burkholderiaceae_C > Schlegelella_A. The sequence continues at coordinate 1,821 of JBDTCA010000132.1, forward strand.
CGAAGCGGTCGAGTTCCTCGGCGAGTCGACGCGCTATCGCGTGCGCGCGGGCACGAATACGCACACGCACACGCACGCGCTCACCGTCGATCAGCCTCACCACGCCGGCGCGTCATCGTTCGATGTCGATGCACGCGTGCGCCTCGGACTCGAGCCGGGCCGGGTCCGGGTGTTCTGCGACTGAGGAAGGAGGGCCGCCTCGGGCGGTCGAGGCAACCCGTTTCGCCGATCAGGAATGCGCTCGGCTCAACCCACGATTTCCGAGCCACATGTCGTCGACGGATTCTTGATCGACTTGCAGTGCCGGGAAGCGCCGGGACGCAGGCCTCCGTTTTTCAAACGAAATTGCTGGAAGCACGCCTGGCTCTGTGCGTAACGCTTTCGCAGGGCCGCGCATCGACCGGCTTCCGGCGAGCCGCTGAGCGACCCGGCAGCCGGCACGGGGGCAACGGACTTCTTGGTCTGCACCACCTTGGAACCGGCCGTGGTGCCGGTGCTTGGCGTCACGGTTCCCGAAACCGAACGCCCATCGTCAGGTACGTTTTGCGCTTGCCCATGGGCAGGCAGAAGCGCGAAGAGTGACACGGTCGAAGCGAAAACGAATCTGCGCCAGAAGATGTTCATGGTTGTCTGATCTGCTGCATTGACGATCGCATTCTCGTACTTCGATCCATTCGTCGTTGCTCGACATCTTTAAGTCAGCCTTCAGTCTTGCATTGCCAGACTCGCTCTCGCCCCTGGCTCTCGCCTGGGATCCCCGCCGACGCCAACACTTCTCCGATGCAAGAACGCAGCCAACACGCCCTTTCCAAAGTTCCAGAGGTGACCCTCGCTTTCTGGTTCGTCAAGATCCTGGCGACGACGCTCGGGGAGACGGGCGGCGACGCCGTGACGATGTCCATGCACCTGGGCTACCTGGTCGGGACAGCAATCTTCGCCTCCATCTTCATCGTCGCCGTCGCGGCGCAGATCTCCGTCAAGCGGTTCCATCCCTTTCTCTTCTGGGCGGTCATCGTCGCGACGACGACAGCAGGCACGACGTTGGCGGACTTTTTCGATCGTTCGCTCGGCATCGGCTACGCCGGTGGCTCGTCGATCCTGTTCGTGCTTCTGCTCGCAACGCTCGCCATTTGGCATAGGTCGCTCGGCTCGGTCGCGGTCAATGACATCAAGTCCCGAAAGGCCGAGGCGTTCTACTGGGCGACGATCATGTTCTCGCAGACTCTGGGAACCGCGCTCGGTGACTGGACGGCCGACAAGACGGGGCTCGGATACGAGGGAGCGGCCGTCGTCTTCGCCATTGGCCTGGCGATCGTTGCCGGCATGTACTACTGGACGAAGGTATCGCACACGCTGCTTTTCTGGGCCGCCTTCATCCTGACGCGACCTCTCGGTGCAACTGTCGGCGACTTTCTCGACAAGCCGCATGACCACGGCGGCCTGGCCTTGAGCCGCTACGTCGCTTCCGCGGTGCTCGCGGTGGTGATCGTCGGCTGCATTGCACTCTTGCCGCAGCGTGCCGAGCAGCGCGCGACGTAGCGACGATCGCGCTGCCCCGGCGTCTTCGAAGGCGCCACCCCGGGAATCGGGTTGCGTCGGGGCAAGCCTGGATTCCATTTGCCGAGACGGCTGGCCGGGGCTCGACATCCGGGTCTGAGCTTAAGTCTTGCTTCAGTCGCGATCCGTATCCTGAGCATTCTTCGGGTCTTCCGCATCCGAATCAAACAGGAACTATCGACATGGACAAGACTTTTCACTTTTCACGGGTCACCCGCTTCTTGGTGGTGGCGGCATGCGGTGCAGCGGCGGCCTCGGCCACGTTCGCCGCCTCGGCGGACGTGACCCGGGAGGCCGCGCGTTCGACCGCCCTCGCTGCCGTTCCGGGTGGAGCGGTCCAGAGCGCCGAGCTCGAGACCGAACACGGGCGGCGCATCTGGTCGTTCGACATCAAGGACGCCAGGTCGCCGGACGTCGTCGAGATCCAGATCGACGCCAGGACCGGTGCCGTCGTGTCGAAAACCATCGAGTCGCCGCGTGACCAGAAGCGAGAGGCAGTCGCAGACCGCAAGAGCAAGCGCTGAGCTGGCCTGGGGAGCGATGACTCCTCAGACTCGAAACGCCACCCGAACCTCCAGGCCTTGCCCTCCCGGTCCCGTGTCGAGGGCAATCGACGCGCGATGTCGTTCCGCGATGGCGCGAACGATGGCAAGTCCCAGGCCGCTGCCGCTTGCGTCCCGAGCGAGCTGTTCCGCGTGTTCACCCCGGTAGAAGCGCTCGAAGACCCGTCCGCGCTCGGCTTCGGGAATGCCGGGTCCGCTGTCGGTCACCCGGAGCACCGGCGATCCTTGCTCGACGGAAATATCGACGTCGACCCTGCCGCCGCTCGGCGTGTAGCGCAGGGCGTTCTCGACCAGGTTGGTCAACAGAATGCCGAGCTGGTGCCGGTGGCCGACGAGCTGGACTCCGGAGGCGCCGCCGGCGCCGAGGTCGATACCTGCGTGCTCCGCCTTCAAGCTCATCTCGGCCACGACAGAGCGGGCCAGTTCGCTCAGATCCACCGGTTCCATCGGCTTGGCATCGCTGTCGGTCTCGCCACTCGAGACCTGGAGGAACTGCTCGATCAGCCGCTGCGTCCTGTCGATGCCGGCCCGGAGGTCGGCCAAGGCATCGTGTCGCTCGGTTTCGTCGGCCGATTGCTCCAGCAGCTGCAGCTGAAGCCGCAGCGCGGTGACTGGCGTACGCAACTCATGGGCGGCATCGGCGAAAAAGCGTCGCTGAACCGAGAAGGCCATCGACAAGCGGCTCAGCAGGCCGTTGATGGACGAGACGACCGGCTCAAGCTCGGTCGGCACGTCGTCGGCAGAGATGGGAGCCAGCGACCGCGCACTGCGCTCCGCGATGCTGCGAGCGGCTGACTCGAAAGGGCGCAGACCGCGACGCAGGGCGAAACTCAGCAGCGCCCCCACGATGAGCACGAGGGCGACCATCGGAGGTATGACGTTGGCCGCCGATTCACGTGCCGTCTCGCGCCGGGCCGAGACACGCTGCGCGGCCTGCACCCATCCGTCGGGAAGCGCGGCGGTGTACACGATCCAGTCTTCGCCGCCGACGCTCTGGCGGGACAGTCCCGCCGCCTTGACCAAGGGGACGGCCGCTCGGAGATCGGATCCGTATCGGCGCGACCCCGACAGTGACCAGGTCGACGTGACGATGCCGGACTCGTCGCGCGTGTCGACCGGCCGGGCCTTGTCCCCGATCGACCCGGAAGAAAACCCACTGTTCGCGGCCTGGTAGCCAGCCAGCGCTGTGGCGACATTCTTGAGGTCGACGTCGAAGACCTCGTTCATCTCGTCGAGCGTGGTCACGTAGACCACCACCACGAGCAGGACCGAGCCGACGCTCAGCGCGCCGAGGATCCAGGCCAGCAGGTAGCGTTCAAGGGACCGCATGGGCGCCATCGACCCTGTAGCCGACGCCACGGATGTTCTTGATCGCGTTCGGTCCCAGCTTCTTGCGCAGGTGGTGCAGATGGACCTCGATCGCGTTGCTGCCGATCTCATCCTTCCAGCCGTAGACCGCCTCCTCGAGCGCGTCTCGCGACAGCACCTTTCCCGGCCGTTGCATGAGCGCTTCCAGCACCGCGAACTCCTTCGCCGAGAGGGCGACCACATCACCGTCGAAGGTCACTTCCTTCCGGCTCGGGTCCATGACGATCGAGCCGGCCTTCAGCAGCGGCGAGCCACTGCCGCTGTGTCGTCGCAGGATGGCGCGGATCCGGGCGATCAGCTCATCGAGGTCGAACGGCTTCAGCAGGTAGTCGTCGGCACCCGCCTCGAGCCCGCCGATGCGGTCCTCGACCGTGTCACGTGCCGACGCAATCAGCACCGGAACGGCATTGCCGCTCGCGCGCAATGTCGCCAGGACGGCCATCCCGTCTTTCCTGGGCAACCCGAGGTCGAGGACGGCCAGGTCGTACACGCCGTTTTGCAGCGCGAGTTCGGCCGACCGTCCGTCGGTGACCCAGTCGACGGCGAAGCCGGCCCGAACCAGCCCCACGGCGAGCGCCTTGCCCACCATGGCATCGTCTTCGACGAGGAGGATACGCATGGCTGATGGTGACGCGCCGGCCGGCCGCGCGCGCGGATCAGGTCTTTGCGGACATGCCGTCCATCACACCCAGGAGTTCCGCCAAGGATCGCTTGGCGGCCGCGGCATCGGGGGAGCCCGCGCGAAGCTCTTTCAGCGCTCGGTCGATCGCCTTGTCCACCACGTGCCAGTCCGCAGCAGCGCGAGGCTTCAAGCCTGCCTCGGCCTCGTCCCAGGAGGTCTCGAGATCCTTGATTCGTGCCTTCGCTGCCGACAGGTTGCCCTTGTCGACCCACACGATCGTGTCGGCGACGATCGCGCGAAAGGGCGAGAGGTCGCCCAGCTTGGAGGCAGTTGCCGCCGTCGCCGTCGCGACCATGGGGCTGAAAGGAACGAAGTTCCCGGCGGTCAACAGGGAGATGGCGAGAACGGAGGGGTAGAACCCGTTGCGAAACTTGCGCTTGTCCATGAGTGATCCTGATTGTGTGGAAATGGCGGTCGCCGCAGGTGCGGCGCTTCTAGGGGTGCCGGGTCGCGACGAGGCCGGCATCAGCACGAGGTGGACGTACCGTGATGAAGCCGACCAGGGAGACGATGACCGCGAGAAACACCAGACTGGTATTGACGGTTCCGAGGCCGAATCCGCCGTAGGTCGGCGCCTGCGAAAGCAGATCTCCGAGCGAGGCGCCGAGCGGCCGCGTCAGGATGTAGGCCAGCCAGAACGCGAGAACGCCGTCGAGCCCGAAGCGCCAGGCGACGGCGATCACTGCGATCGATGCGCCGAACGCCAGGACCCCCACGCGAAAGCCCAGGCCGAGCGCTTCCGTTGCCAGGTCGCCAGCGGCAGTGCCGAGCGCGAATGTGAACAGGATCGCCGCCCAATAGAAGAGCTCCCGACGGGCCGTGGTGATGGTGTGAACCGAAAGCGTTCGTTCACGCCAGTACCAGGCGGCAAAGACGGCTGCAAGCACGAGCGAAAAGGCCGCGGTGCTCGCGTAGAGGCTGACGCCGAGGCCGTCGGTGAGGGCGTCCGTGATCTGCGTTCCGACGACGCTCACCAACACCACCGTCAGCCAGTACTTCCACGGCGTGTAGCGACGCGATCGCAGTTGCAGGCCCAGCGCGCCAGCCAGCAACGCGAGCATGATCCCGTCGGTCAGGGCCGTGCCGAGGCCGACGTGAACGGCGAGATAGTCGGCACCGGTTTCGCCGACCGTCGTCGACATAATCTTGATGATCCAGAAAACGAGGGTGACCGCCGGCACCTTGTTGAGCATGGCGTCCGCGGATCCTGGCGCCTCGGGTCCTCTTCTGCTCACGGCCGTTCCGATCAAGGAGGATGAGGTGTCGATCGCTTTCTGCATGGCTCGAGACGATACGGCGACGTCACTTACGTTTGCCTTAAGCCACGTGGCGAACGGTGGCCAGATGGCCCACCTGCAGGCAAAGGTGATCGCATGAGGATGCTGCGCAAAGCCGCTGGTCGAGGTCTGTGTCGCGGGCTTCTGTTGCTGCCGTGCGGTCTGTTTTTTCTGGCCACGTGCCAAAGCGCGCCGGCGGTGCACGTCGAAAAACGTGGTGAGGCGGTCGTGATCGATGTCGACATGTCGGTGCCGGCAACCCCGGCGATCGCGTGGGCAGTGCTGACCGACTATGAGCACATGGCGACCTTCCTGAGCAACCTGACCTCGAGCCGGGTCGTCCATCGACAGGGAGAGACGCTTCATGTCGCCCAGGCGGGCCACACCAGGGTCGCCTTCATGACATTCTCGTTCGCGGCAGTGCGCGCCGTCGAGTTGGTGCCGATGGACGAGATCCGTTCCTCGCTGCTGTCAGGCGACTTCAAATCCTACGTATCGACCACCCGCCTTGTCAGCGTCAACCAGGGCGTGCGCGTCATGCATCACGGCGAATACGTTCCGAAGGCCTGGCTGCCGCCGATGGTCGGCGTCGCCGTGATCGAGTCGGAAACGCGCAAGCAGTTCGATGAGTTCTCAGCCGAGATGCTCAGGCGACAAGCCGCGCAAAGGTAGCTTGCGATGCGCCGGAACGGCAGTCATGAACCGCGGGCGATGCCGTGACCCGACAGGCCTGGCGTCTGCATAATGCCCGCCCCTGACGACCGCGCCCGGCCTCGTGCCCGCCGCACTCTGAGCTGAAGCTCCGCGGAACTCGACCGGGTCGGTCCGGGTTCGTCCCTCTTCCTCATCGTCTGTATTCCGCCATGGCTGCGCTGACCTTCTCTTTCGACAACTCCTACGCGCGCGAGCTCGAAGGCTTTTCAGTGCCGTGTGAACCCGAGCCGGCACCGGCACCCGAGTTGCTTTTCTTCAACGCACCGCTGGCTGGTGAACTGGGCCTCGACGCCGCCGTGCTCGCCGATGTCGACGGCCTCGCCCTGTTCGCCGGCATCGCCGTGCCCGAAGGCGCGGCGCCCGTGGCGCAGGTCTATGCCGGCCATCAGTTCGGCGGCTTCTCGCCGCGGCTTGGTGACGGCCGTGCGCTTCTGCTCGGCGAAGTGATCGACCGGGCCGGCGTGCGCCGCGACATCGCCTTCAAGGGCTCCGGCCGAACGCCGTTCTCGCGGGGCGGCGACGGCAAGGCCGCGGTCGGGCCGATGCTGCGCGAGGCGCTCATCGGCGAGGCCATGCACGCGCTTGGCATCCCGACCACGCGCGCGCTCGCCGTCGCGGCCACCGGCCAGCCCGTGCTGCGCGAGGTCGGCATGCTGCCCGGCGCGGTGCTCACGCGTGTGGCCGCCAGCCACATCCGCGTCGGCACGTTCCAGTTCTTCGCGGCCCGGGGCGACGTGGCTCGCGTGCGCCAGCTCGCCGAGTACACGATCGCCCGCCACGACGCCGACCTCGTGGGCGCTCCCGGTCGCTTCCTGACGCTGCTCGAGCGCGTCGTCGAGCGACAGGCCGCCTTGATCGCGCAGTGGATGAATGTCGGCTTCATCCACGGCGTGATGAACACCGACAACATGACGCTCTCGGGCGAGACCATCGACTACGGCCCCTGCGCCTTCGTCGAGGCCTACGATCCGGCGGCGGTGTTCAGCTCGATCGACCGCAACGGTCGCTATGCGTTCGGCAACCAGCCACTCATCGCCCAGTGGAACCTGACGCGCCTGGCTGAAGCGCTGCTGCCGCTGATCGACGACGACCCCGACCAAGCGGCCGCCGAGGCCACGCGCGTCATCGAGTCCTTCCCCGTGCTTTATCGGCGCCACCTACTGCGAGGCCGGCGCGCCAAGCTCGGCCTGCAGGCGGGCGCAAGCGATGGCGTCGATCCCGACGGCAGCACTTCCGGTGATGCCGCACTGGCCGACGACTGGCTCGACGTGCTCGAGGCCGGCGGCGCCGACTTCACGCTCGCCTGGCGCCGCCTCGCCGACGCCGCCGCCGGCGACGAAGCGCCGCTGCGCGCACT
>JBDTCA010000133.1:0-2527 GCA_039923815.1 Caldimonas sp.
CGACCCCGATCACCTTGATCTGCGTGCCCATGCTGAACTCTTCGATCATTTCGATTGCCATGTTGAAACTCCGTTTGCAGTTGCCTGAATTTGATTGCGGGAAATACGTTCTTGGTGTGTCGTGAAAAGCGTCGATCCGTCACCCGCTGGGCGGGTCGTGGGCGTGAGCGAAGAAGATCGACTGCATCAGAAATTGCCCAGGAACCAGTCGCGGGCGCGACCGAAAAGCGTCTTCACCGAGCCGGCTTGCTGGGCGGCGCGCTGGCCGCGCGTGCGTGCCATGCGGGCCTCCTCGAGCAGGCCCATGACCGTGGCCGAGCGCGGGTTGGCGACCATGTCGTGGAGGGCGCCGCGATACGTCGGCGTGCCCTTCCGCACCGGCTTGAGGAAGATGTCTTCGCCGAGCTCGATCATTCCGGGCATCACCGCGGCGCCACCGGTGATGACGATGCCGCTCGAGAGCAGCTCCTCGTAGCCGCTCTCGCGGATCACCTGGTGCACCAGCGAGTAGATCTCCTCGATGCGCGGCTCGATGACGCCGGCGAGCGCCTGCCGGCTCAGCATGCGCGGCGGCCGGTCGCCGAGGCCCGGCACCTCGAGCTGCTCGTTCGGGTCGGCCAGCAGCTGCTTGGCGACGCCGTACTCGATCTTGATCTCCTCGGCGTCCTTCGTCGGCGTGCGCAGTGCCATCGCGATGTCGCTCGTGATCAGGTCGCCGGCGATCGGGATCACGGCGGTGTGGCGGATCGAGCCGTCGGTGAAGATGGCCACGTCGGTGGTGCCGGCGCCGATGTCGACGAGCGCCACGCCGAGGCTCTTCTCGTCCTCGGTGAGCACGGCGTGGCTCGACGCGCTCGGGTTCAGCACCAGCTGCACGACCTCGAGGCCGCAGCGGCGCACGCACTTGACGATGTTCTCGGCCGCGCTCTGGGCGCCGGTGACGATGTGGACCTTGACCTCGAGGCGGCCGCCGCTCATGCCGATCGGCTCCTTGACCTCGTGGCCGTCGATCACGAACTCCTGCGGCTCGACGAGCAGCAGGCGCTGGTCGTTGGGGATGTTGATCGCCTTGGCAGTCTCGACGACGCGGGCGACGTCGATCGGCGTCACTTCCTTGTCTCGCACGATCACCATGCCCGTCGAGTTCTGGCCGCGGATGTGGCTGCCGGTGATGCCGGTATAGACGTGGGTGATCTTGCAGTCGGCCATCATCTCGGCCTCCTTCAGCGCCTGCTGGATCGACTGCACCGTGGCATCGATGTTGACGACGACGCCGCGCTTGAGGCCATGCGTGGGCGCACTGCCGAGGCCGGCGATGCGCAGCTCGCCATCGGGCAGGACCTCGGCCACCACCGCCATCACTTTCGCGGTGCCGATGTCGAGCCCGACGACGAGGTCTATCGCTTCCTTGGCCATCTAGTTATTGCCCTTCTTCTTTTGTGCCGGCTTGTCGCTGGCGCCGGTCGTCGTCGAGACGCCCTTCAGACGCACCGCGTAGCCGTCGTTGTGGCGCAGGTCCGCGTACTGCAGTGGCCGCTGGTAGCGCGATGTCACCTGGCCCACGGTGGCCACGAACCGGGCGGCGCGCGCGGCCACCTCGTCGTCGCTGCCGCGGCCGATCTCGACGACGGCGCCGCTGTCGAGCGTGGCCTGCCAGGAGCCCCGGCCCGAGAGCGACAGCGCCTCGACGCGGACGCCGAGCGGCGCCAGGACGGCTTCGAGCCGGACCGACATCGCCAGCACGTGCCCGGCGCTGCCCTCGGGGCCGGCGAAGGTCGGCAAGTCATCGTCCTCGACGTCGCCGAGGTTGGCCTCGAAGACCTCGCCGAAGCTGTTGACGAGGCGATCGCTGCTGCCTTCGCCACCGGCCCAAAGCGCGACGGCACGGTGCTCTTCGAGCTGCACGCGCAGCCGGTTCGGCCAGATGCGGCGCACGACGGCATGACGCACCCAAGGCACCGACTCGAACGCCCGGCGCACGCTGCCGAGGTCCATCGTCAGGAAGTTGCCGGCCAGCCGCGGTGCCGCGTTGGCGCGGATCGTGGTGACGCTGTTACGGGCGACGTCGCCGCCGACGGCGATCGAGCGGATCGCGAACAGAGGTTGACGCGCCAGCCAGACGACGGCCGTCGCCATCAGCAGCGCCGCGGCCAGGAATGCCAGCACCGCGGCGGTCGCGTTCAGCATGCGCACGTCGGCGGGCAGCGGCGCGGCGGCAGCGCTGGCATGGCGGGCGAGCGAGGCGGCAGCCATGGCGTCAGCTTGAAGCGGCCGGGGCCGCAGCAGCGGCCGGGCGACCGGCGAGTGAATCGAGCGTCGCGCTTGCGAGCAGGCGCAGGCAGAGCACCTCGTAGCCGATGCCGGCGGCGCGCGCCGACATCGGTACCAGCGAGTGCGAGGTCATGCCCGGCGAGGTGTTCATCTCGAGCAGGAAGGCCTTGCGGTCGCTCCGGCGCAGCATGAGATCGGCGCGGCCCCAGCCTCGGCAACCGAGGACGCGGTAGGCCGTCAGCACCAGTTCGCGGAT
>JBDTCA010000134.1:0-6860 GCA_039923815.1 Caldimonas sp.
GCGTTGTAGCCGCCGGCGCTGTGGCCCATGACGAAGACCCGCTTCGGGTCGCCGCCGAGCGCGGCCGCATGCTCGATGCCGTAGGCCAGGGCCCTGGCGCTGTCGACGAGAAAGTCGGGGTAGCTGATTTCGGGATAGAGGCGGTAGTCGGCCACGAGCGTGAGCACGCCGCGCTCGGCGAGTGCCGCGCCGACGAACTTGTAGTCGGCGCGTTCGCCGCTCGTCCAGAAGCCGCCGTAGAAGAACACCACCACCGGCCAGCCTGCCGCGGGCGCCGCCGCCACCGGTTTGTAGACGTCGAGCTTCTGGCGTGGCAGGGGCCCGTAGGCGACGCCTTCGCCGAGCTGGTAGGTGTCGCTGCGGACGAGGGCGTTGAGGGCGCCGAGCGGTGAGCAGGCAGCGAGGGCGACAACCGCCGCCGCGACCATGCCGACGACGCGGACGATGGATGACGTGGCGAGGCAGGTCAGTTTCATCGTTCGAGGATACGTGCCGGGTCGACGAACGGATGCGGTGGTGACTGCGCCGCGGCGCCGCCCTGTTCGCCGGCGATGGCCACGAATCGCGGGCTGTCAGTCTTTTTTCTTGACGGCTTCGGCGGGGCCGCTCGAAGCAACTCGGCCGAGCGCGAGGAGAGCGTCGTTCTGCTCGGCGGAAACGACTGTCTGCTTTTCGCGGTAGAGCCTGACGGCGTCCTGCAACGGTGCTGCCGCCTCGGTGCCGCGCCCGGCATCGACGAGGATCTGCCCGAGCACGCTCTCGGCTCGGGCTCGGGCGATCATCGACGCCGAAGCTCCGAGACCGGCCAGCGACGACCGCGCCAGCGCCACCGCCTCGTCGTGGCGGCCCTGCAAGCTGCGCAGCTGGGCCAGCCGGCCGTCGTGCTGAGCCTTCTCCGGTCCCGACCACGCGGCCGCGTCGAGGGCGTCGAACTCGCGGGCGGCGGCGTCGAGTCGGCCCAGGCGCGCCAGCGCCAGTCCGGCGGCCGAGCGCGAACGAAGGGTGAACACGCTGGTGGGCCCGACGGCGGCGGCGAGCAACCGGGAGCTCGCCTCGAAATGGCCGAGCGCCTCCTTGTCTCGGTGCTGGCCGGCAAGGGCGCGGCCGAGCACGAAGTGACCGATGCCGCGGTTGCCACCGCTGCCGCCCGGGTTGCGCTCGCCCGCCGCCAGGGCGACGCGGTAGGCCGCGACGGCGCCGTCGAGATCGCCGGCGTCGGCACGGGCGCTGCCGAGGAAATTGCCGACCGCCTCGAGCCGTGGATGCTCGGGGCCGAGCAGGCGGACGGTGTCGCGGTAGACGGCTTCCAGCGCGGCCAGCGCGTCGGCGTCCTGGCCGTCGTTGGCCAGTCCCTTGGCCAGCAGCAGTCTGGCGCTCAGGACGTTGTCGGTGATGCGCTCGCCGTAGACCGCGTGGGCCATCGCGAGTGCATGGCGCGCGGCATCGGCGAGGCCGGGCTGCCGATTGACGTTGAGGGCATTGGCGAGCTGCGCCCAGACGTAGAAGCCTTCGAGCGGCGGCAACGCCGGTCGCGCCGCCGTGAACGCGGCGACGGCTTCGCGGGCCGAACCCAGACCGGCGGCGCTCTCGGCCGCCGCCAGCTGCGCCGAGCTGAGCTCGCGCAGGGCCGCGATCCGTGCCGGTACGTTGCGTTGCCGGGCGGCCTCGTCCGCGACGGCTTTCAGCACATCGATCGATTCCTTCGGGCGGTCGAGACCGAGCAGGGCGGTTCCGTACGCAGTGGCCGCCGTGAGCGTGCGCGGGTGGCCGGCGCCGAGGGTGCGGGTGGCGCGCTCACGCGCGGCGGCGAGCACTTCGGCGGCGTCGTCGGGGCGGCCCTGCGACTGCAAGCCGGCGCCGACGGCGGTCATCAGCTCGACCGCGGTCTCGTCGCTGGCCGTCAGATCACCCGCGACGCGGCTTCGTGCCGCCTGCAGCAGTTCGACCGCGGTCGTGCCGCGACCGGCGCCCGACTCGGTGTCGGCGCCGCTCACGATCGACAGCGCGAAGTTCTTGACCTGTTCTGCGCGCGCCGCTTCGAGTCTCGCCGAGCTCGCCTGCCAGAGCGCCACCGCAGTGCCGCTGATCAGCGCCAGCGCCACGGCGACACCGGCGCCGACCGCGACGGCGTGGCGCGCGACGAAGCGCCGTGCCCTGTACGACGCCGCGTCCGGACGGGCATGGACCGGCATCCTGGCCAGATGCCGCTCGATGTCCTGCGCAAAGGCCTCGACGTTCGGATAGCGCTCGGCGACCGCCTTCTTCATCGCCTTGTTGAGGACGGCGTCGAGATCACCGCGCAAGGCCCGACGTGCCGTCTCGCGGGTCGCGGCCGCGCTTGCCGGTCGCACATCGACCGAGGCGATCGCTTCCTCGAGCGCGGCCGCGCTCTGCCGCTTGAGCCGGTAGGGGCGCGCTTCGGCGAGCAACTCGTAGGCGACGACGCCGAGGCTGTAGACGTCGCTCGCGGTACCGATGGGCTCGCCGCGGATCTGCTCCGGGCTGGCGTAGTCGAGCGTCAGCGCCCGGCCCGACTGCATCGTCAATGCCGTCTCGCGCGTCAGCTCGCCCTCCATCAGCTTGGCGATGCCGAAGTCGAGCAGCCGGACCTGGCCCTCGGCGGTGACCAGGATGTTGGCCGGCTTGAGGTCGCGGTGGACGACGAGCCGCGCGTGCGCGTGGGCGACGGCGCGGGCCACCTGCAGGATGAGCGCCAGGCGCTCGGCGATCGGCAGCGCGAGGCGCTTGCAGTAGGCGTCGATCGGCTCGCCGAGCACGTACTCGAGAGCCAGGAACGGACGACCGTGGCTGTCGAGGCCGGCGTCGTGGATGCGGGCGATGTGGGGATGGTCGAGGCTGGCGAGGATGTCGCGCTCACGGTTCATGCGCTCGGCCAGCCCCTGCGTCCAGTTGAGTCGCGGCAGCTTGACGGCGACCTGGCGCTTGAGGCCGCCGTCGATGCGCTCGGCCAGCCAGACCACGCCCATGCCACCGACGCCGAGCTCGCGGATCAATCGGTACGGACCGACGACGAGGCCGGCCGCGGCGTCCTCGCTGCGTCCTTTGCTGTCACCGCCGACGCTGCCGTCGGCGCCAGGCGGCAAGGTCATGCGCGGAAGCGCGTCCAGGAAGTCGTCGGTCTCCGCGCCCACGGCCTCGGCGAGCAGGCGCCGCAACGCCGACTTCATCTCGTCGGGCTCGTGCAGGGCGTCGAGCCAGGTATCGCGCTCGCTGCCCGGCAGCGCCAGCGCGGCGTCGAGATGGCGGCTGATCACGGGCCAGTCGGCGATTAGGAATTGGAGATCCGCCATGCAGGTGACCGGTTCGCGCAGCGCGGCAGCTGCTACTGGGCTTTACGCGAAAAAGCGGCGCAGGCGGACATTCGCACGGCTGCTGCGCAGCATCAGCGCAACGCCGCGGCGAGCAGCAGTCGCGCCTTCTGCCAGTCGCGTCGCACGGTGCGGTCGGTGACGTCGAGGGCGCTGGCAATCTCGGGGTCGCTCATGCCGGCAAAGTAGCGCATCTCGACCAGTCGTACCAGCCGCGGGTCGAGCTGGCCGATCTCTTCCAGGGCCTCGTGGACGCGCAGGATCTCGTCTTCGGCGGCGGTGTCGCCGGCGATGTCGGTGTCGAGCGTGACGTGCCGCAGGTCGCCGCCGCGGCGTTCGGTGGCCTTGGCGCGGGCGATGTCGACCACGATCGAGCGCATCGCCGAGGCCGTGTACGAGAAGAAGTGGGCGCGGTCGCTCGCCTCGACGCGATGCGCATCGCGCAGCTTCAGGTAGCACTCATTGACCAGCGCGGTGGTGCCGAGCTCGGGGTCGGGGAAGCCGCGCCTGAGGCGGCTGTGGGCAATGCGGCGCAACTCCGGATACACGGCGGCGAAGAGCTCGTCGAGCGCGACGTGATCGCCGTCGCGGGCGCGTGCGATCAGGACAGTGATGTCACCCATGGATTTTCTGCGCGCCATCCTAACGCCGCCCGGGAAAGAAATTTGTCCGGCTGTGTCCGCTTGGCCGCGCAGCGCTCGTGACTGTGGATAGGAAGCAATGACAGAGCGTGCTTCGGATCTCTTCACCACGGGAGCCCACATGAGTTCGTCGACATCCTTCGTTCTGCGCCTCGCGACCCTCGCCTGCGCCATGTCGCTCGCAGCTTGCGCCGGCACACCGACGGCGGAGGCGCCGCAGGTCGATGGCGCCACCAGTACCCAGGCGCTGAAGAAGCTGCCGAGGAAGGCCGGCGACCGCATCGCCGTCTCGATCTACGAGTTCCGCTCGAGCGTGAGCGAGATCGCGGCCCGGGGCAGCACCGACATGTTCAAGACGGCGCTCGTGCAGAGCGGCCAGTTTCGTGTCGTCGAGCGGAGTCGGCTCAACGAAGGCGTGATCCGCGAGAAGCAGCTCAATGCCGCGGGCCTCTCGACCGGCAAGGCCGGTGCCGACCCGCTCACCGGAGCCCGATACATCTTCGAGGGCTCGATCACCGAAGCCAATGCCAGCCAGACGCAACGCAGCGGCGGCTTCGCCATTGCCGGCATGGAGCTGAGCGGCAGCAGCAACAAGGACGTCATCGGTCTCGACGTGCGCATCGTCGATGTCGCCAATGGCGACGTGGTCGATGTCGTCACGGTGCGCAAGAGCGTGGCGAGCGACAGCGTCGGCGTGGGCGGTATCGGCAATGTCATCGGCAACGTGCTCGCCAGGAAGGGTCGCAGCACGACCTACGTACCCGACGTGCAGCTGCAGCAGCAGCGCAAGGAAAGTCTCGACGTCGCCCTGCGCGCGGCCATCGACCAGGCCGTGATCGAGCTGGCCGGGCGCTTCCCCAGCGTGGTCGCGGCGCGCTGATCCGCTTTCGCCTTCGCCTCCGAACCAGGCCTTCCACCAGGAGAACTGCATGAACATCCGAAACTCGTTGCGCCTCGCTCCCCTCTGCGCTGCACTCACGTTGATCGGCAGCGGCGCCGCGCATGCCGGCGTGGGCATCCGCGTGCTGGCGCAGGACTGGAATCCGGCGCGGCCGGCCGAGCAGGCCACACGCCGCCTCGTCGACGAGCCGGGCGCCGTCAGCGATGCCTTGATGAAGGGCTGGGCCGTCGCCCGAAAACGCATCTGCACCGAGCTGTACAACAAGATGGGCCTGGGCGGCGCCGCGGGCGGCTTCACGCTGCGCGACATCGACTGCGTGCTCGACGCGACACCGACCTTCAGCGTCGCGCCGAACGGTCCGGACGGGCTGACGGCGCTCGCCGGCTTCGGCGGCTACCTCGCGGTGACGTCGACGACGCCCGACCACTTCGACAAGGCCCTGGATCCCCGCTTCTCGATCCGGGTGAAGGCCAACCTGGCGCTGAAGATCTCGGTGCAGCCGAATCCGGCGCAGACGCTGCGGGTCGACACGGCCGGTTTCACGCTCTCCGACACCACGCTCGACTCGCACAACCTGAGCGGCGACATCCTGAAGTTCGTCGTCGGCGATCTCGCCAAGTTCTTCACCGGCACCGACTACAGGCATCTGGCCGAGGCTGCCGTCAACGGCGTCGCCGGCGATATCGCGAAGCCGTTCAACACCGCCTTCGCGCCGATCAACAACCGCCTGCGTCCGCCCTCTGGTCTCGTCCGCGTCGGCTTGTGGGCCAGCCCCGACCTCATCGCGGTCGGGTACGGGCCGCAGCCTGTCATGCCGACGACCGGCGGCAGCCTGGGTGGCGTGTTCCGCTGGGACGGCGGGCAGACGGCCGGCCGATGCGACGGTCTGTCGATCGCTGCGTCGGTGCAGACCGGCCCGGCGCCGATGGGACCCGACGGGCGCTTCGACCGGGCCTACGCGCCGCGCAAGCCCGTGGGCGACTTCCGCTTCGACGGCACGGGCCCGGCAGGCGAGTGCCGATACCGCATCACCGGCCTGGCGACGGGTTGGCAGAACGACCTGGCGCCGAAGGGCCGGACGGAGTCGTCCGAGGTGACGGCCACGCGCAACGGCGCGAAGCGCATGCGCGTCTCGCTGCGAGGCGACGGCTGGGACGGCGTCAAGGTCACGCCGCAGCCTGCCGCTCGCGGTGACTATGTGATCGTGACCGCGCCTCTCGTCGGCCCGGTCATCGACCCCTCGATCGCGGCCAACCGGGAAGCGCCGCTCGTCATCGGCCCGGGGCCGAAGCTGGGCGACCGCATTGCGGCCACGTCGCCGGTCTCGGCGACGACGTTGCCGGCGGCGCCCGGTCAGGCAGCCGCGGTCAGGCCGGTGAGCATCGCTCCCCAGGCCAGGTCCTGGGGCAGTGCCTCCGCCATGACCGCCACCGCCACGTCCACCTCGGCGTTCGCGCCGTCGCGACCGCCGACCGCCGCGACGGCATTCCGTCGCTGAACACCACCCTTTCTGGAAGCCACCGCAAATGAACACCCCGAAACCCGGACTGGTGGCCGCAGCCGCCTGGATTTGCATCGTCGCCCTGTCGGCATGCACGAAGAACGGGTCGCCGCCCGAAGCGGGCAGCAGCGCGCCGCCAGCTGCTGCCGTGGTCGCGGCGACAAGCTCGCCGAACGGCGGCCTGCCCGCCAGGTTGTGCGGCGTCCTTCGAACCGTGGCGCCCGAGCTGAAGGGCATGTCTGCGGTCGGTGCCCGCGCTCAGCTCGTCATGGCCATCGCCAACACGTTCGACGCCGACGCCAAGTCGCTCTCCACCGTGTCTTCCGACATCGACGCGATCGCCACTGACGGCTGCCCCGAGGTCCGCGACCCGCTGCTTGCCGCCACGCATTCGGCGTCCCTGCAGGAGGCGGTCCGATGAGGCTCGCCGACCTTCTTACCTTTCGCAACTCTCACCCCCAGGAGAACCTGATGAAACCGTCGTTCGC
>JBDTCA010000135.1:0-9166 GCA_039923815.1 Caldimonas sp.
TGATGAAGCGTTGATGGTGATAAAGTCCGTGGTTGCCTGAGATGCCCAGGTGGCGGAATTGGTAGACGCACTAGTTTCAGGTACTAGCGGGTAACTCCGTGGGGGTTCGAGTCCCTTCCTGGGCACCAAGGATGTGAAAAAGTTCAGCCCGCCTCTGGCGGGCTTTTTCATGGCCGGTCGCGACGGAGTCGCGGATGTGTGGCTGCATCAGATCGCGAATTTCTTCGCCAGGCCGGCCGGCCTGAGATCGTCGTATTCCTCGAACGGCTGGTGGATCCAGGGGCTCGACGGCAACATTTCGACGTAGTAGTCGGGCGTGTAGCTCGAAGCACCCTTGGTCCAGATCACCGCCGACCTGAGTTCGCTGATCGACGGCATTCCGCGCAGCCGATCGACGACCGCGCGCAAGGTCACGCCCGAGTCCGAGAGGTCGTCGACAAGAAGCACCCGACCGGCCAGTTCGCCCTTGGGCAGGGTGATGTATTTCGCGAGGTCGAGACGGCCCTGGATCGTGCCCGCATCGGCACGGTAAGAGCTGGTCGACATGATGGCCAGCGGCCGGTCGAACACACGCGAAAGCACGTCGCCCGGCCGCATGCCGCCGCGCGCAAGGCAGAGGATCTGGTCGAACTGCCACCCCGACGCATCGATCTTGAGCGCCAGTCTTTCGATCAGCATGTGGTACTCGTCCCAGGAGACGTAGAGATGTTTGCCGTCGTCGGTGAGCATGGTGTCCTCGAAGCTCGAATACTGAAAGCAGACCTCGTGCCGTCAGGCCGCCAGCCGGCGCGCACTCGCGGGCGGGGCGACGTCGGGCTGGAAGGGGTGACGCAGCAGGATGGTGTGATCGCGGTCCGGGCCGGTCGACACCATGTCGATCGGCGCGCCGATGCAGGCCTGCACGCGCTCGAGATAGCGGCGCGCGTTGAGCGGCAGCGCCTCCCAGCGGGTGACGCCGAAGGTACTCTCGGTCCAGCCCGGAAAGCTCTCGTAGACCGGTACGCAGGCAACGATGTCGTCGGCGTCCAGCGGCAGGATGTCGATGCGACGCCCGAGCAGTTCGTAGCCAACGCAGACCTTGATCTCGGTCAGGCCATCGAGCACGTCGAGCTTGGTGATGCACAGGCCCGACACGCCGTTGATGATGATGGCGCGCTTGAGGGCCGCGGCGTCGAGCCAGCCGCAACGACGGGCACGACCGGTCACGGTGCCGCGCTCCTGGCCGACTGTCGACAGATGGTGACCGATCGAGCCCGGCACGTCCATCGGCAGCTCGGTCGGGAACGGACCGCTGCCCACACGCGTGGTGTATGCCTTGGTGATACCGAGGATGTAGTGAAGGAAATCAGGGCCGACGCCTGACCCGGCAGAGGCGTTGCCGGCAACACAGTTGCTCGAGGTCACGTAGGGGTACGTGCCGTGATCGATGTCGAGCAGCGTGCCCTGTGCGCCTTCGAAGAGGATGTTGGTGCCGCTGCGGTTGCCGTTGTAAAGCGTGTAGCCGACGTCGCCGATCATCGGCCGCATCTCTTCGCCAGCCTTCATCGCCATCTCGAAGATGGGCTCGAAGGCGAGCGCCTCGCCGTGCAGGTACCCCTGGAGCGCGAAATTGTGGAGCTCGAGCAAGTCACGCAGCTTGCTGGCGAAACGCTCCGGGTGCTTGAGGTCCTGCACCCGCAAAGCCCGCCGCCCCACCTTGTCTTCATAGGCCGGGCCGATGCCCTTGCCGGTGGTGCCGATCTTGCCCGCGCCGCTCGACTCGCGCAGCAACTCGCGGGCCTTGTCGACCTCGACATGGAAAGGCAGGATGAGCGGGCACGACTCGCTGATCAGAAGGCGGGAACGAACATCGAGACCCATCGCTTCGAGCCGGGCGATCTCGCCCAGCAGATGAAGCGGATCGACGACCACGCCGTTGCCGATATAGCAGGCGACACCGTCGCGCATGATCCCCGACGGAATCAACTGCAAGGCCGTCTTGACGCCTCGGATCACCAGCGTGTGGCCGGCGTTGTGACCGCCCTGGAATCGCACCACTGCCTGGGCATGGTCGGTCAGCCAGTCGACAACCTTGCCCTTGCCTTCGTCGCCCCACTGCGTCCCGACGACGACGACATTGCGTCCGCGCGTGTTCGAGCCCGGACCGGCGCCGTTGCCCTGGCTGGCGTTGGTGGTCGTGCCGATGCTCGCGTTCATGTCTCTGTCCTGAAATATGGTGAGGCTGGAGCCGATGCGGCTGATGAACGGCTCAGCACGCCTCGACGGCCCAGCGGCCAGGCTCGCCGACGAGGCGCCGATCGGTCGACAGCGACGATCCGAAGGTGGGCTGACCCGGCAGCTCGGAAATCACGATCTCGCCACGCGACCGCAACTCGCGCACGGTGCAGCGCAGGGCAGCGTCGTGCGACCACGGCGCTCGAATCGTCGATCGCGCGACGGGCGGCGCTGCCAGCATGGCCAGATCCTTGACGTCGAGCCCGAAGCCGACGGCCGGGCGATTGCGACCGAAGATGGCGCCGACTTCATCGTAGCGACCGCCACGCGCCACGGCGTCACTGGCACCGCGGGCGTAGGCCGCGAAGCGGGCGCCGCTGTAGTACGCATAGCCACTCGAATCGGCGAGGTCGAAACCGACCTCGAGCTCCGGGTGCGCGTCGCGCGCATGGGCAGCCAATGTTCGCAAGCCGGCGATCGCAGCGGTGATCGCCGGTCGGTCGGGGAGAACACGAAGGGCGGCGTCGAGGACCGCCTCGTCGCCGTACAAGGTGATAAGGGATTGCAGCCCGCGCTGCACGTCGACGGGGAAACCGTCGGAGAGGCGACGAAGCTCCGCGCCGTCCTTGGCGGCGAGCGCCTCGTAGACGGCGTCGAGGCGTTCGCCGTCGACCATGACGCCGGCGAGCACGCCGCGGACGATGCGCACGTCGGCAAGATCAATCACGACGCCGCCGATGCCGGCCACGCGGAGGCACTCAAGGGCGAGGTCCTGGACTTCGAGATCGGCCTCGATGCCCGCATGGCCGTAGATTTCGGCACCGAACTGCAGCGGCTCACGCGTGGAGCCGCTGCCGCTGGCGCGCGTGTGAAGCACCGGGCCGCAATAGCAAAGCCGGGTGACGCCGTCACGGTTGAGCATGTGGGCATCGATGCGCGCCGCCTGCGGCGTGCTGTCGGCTCGCAGCCCCAGCGTTCGGCCGCTCATCTGGTCGACGAGCTTGAAGGTCTGAAGACCGAGCGCATGGCCCGTGCCGGAAAGCAGCGATTCGAGGTGCTCGAGCATCGGCGGGATCACGAGCTCGAATCCGTAGCCTGCGGCAGCGTCGAGGAGGCCACGACGCAAGCTTTCGATGTGGCGCGCCCGGGCGGGCAGGACATCGGCAATGTGCTCCGGCAAAAGCCAGGCAGAGGACATGCGGAAACGCCGGGGTATTAAAAAAGGAATTGTACGGGCCCGGCTGCCGGCGAAGCGGCAGCTCAGGACCAGAACACGAAGAGCATGGCGACGCCGCCGAGCATGCTCACGAGGCCGAGAAAGCGAAGCTGGCCGTCGCTCATCAACATCGCCCGCTGGAAGGCCCGGCGCCACGCACCGGGGTTCAGAAGAGGCAGCAGGCCTTCAGCGATGAGCACGAGAGCGCAGGCACTGAATGCGACGTCCCAGAACCCGACCCCCGCCAAGCTACTTCCTGGCGGGAGCAGCCGTCGGCGAGCCGGTGCCGCGCATCGCCTTGAAGAACTCGCTGCTCTGGTCAATGACCATCACATCGCTCTTGCTGCGAAAGCTGGCACGGTAGGCATCGAGGCTGCGGTAGAACTCAGCGAATTGCGGATCCTTGCCAAAGGCGCCGGCGAAGATGGCCGACGCTTTTGCGTCGCCGTCGCCCTTGACCTTCTGCGCGTCGCGGTAGGCCTCGGCGACGATGACGTCGCGCTGGCGGTCAGCGTCGGCGCGAATCTTCTCGCCTTCGGCGGCGCCCGTCGAGCGCAACTGGTTGGCGACCTGCTTGCGCTCCGACTGCATGCGGCTGTAGATCGACTCCGTGATGTTGGCAACGAAATCGACCCGCTTGATGCGCACATCCAGGATCTCGATGCCGAACGACTTGGCGTCATCGGCCAGCCGGGTCCGCACGTCCTGGGTCACCTTGTCTCGCTCCGTCGACAGCACACCCCCGACCGTTCGTTTCGTGACCTCCTCGTTCATGGCCGCGTGGACGATCGGAGACAGGCGCGCCTCGAGGTTCCTGATGTCGGTGCCGTTGTTGCGAATGAACTGGCGCGGGTCGTTGATACGCCACTTCACCAGCCAGTCGATGACCAGACTCTTCTTCTCGGCCGTGAAGATCGGGCGCGTTTCGGGGCTGTCCAGGGTCTGGATGCGGCGGTCCAGGAAGACGACGTTCTGGAACGGCGGCGGCAGCTTCCACTTCAGTCCCGGCTCCTGAACGACCTCCTTGATCTGGCCGAACTCATAGACCACGCCGAACTGGCGCTGGTCGACGACGAACAGGATGGACGAGGCGAGCATCAGGAGAAGCAGCAGCCCGCCGACGATAAGTCCGAGTCGATTCATGATTCAGCGCCCCTCGCGATCGCGGCTGCGTTGGTTGTCGCGCGAGCGCACATCGACGGCGCCCGCAACGGCCGGCTCGGGAGCCGGGACCGGCACAGTGGCCGAGCCGACACCTAGCGCTGCGGCCGCCTGCTGCAGCAGCTTGTCGAGCGGCAGCGACAGCAAGTTGCCGCTGTTGCGCGAGTCGATCATCACCTTGGTGACGTTCGAATAGACCTCGCGCATGGTGTCGATGTAGAGCCGATCGCGCGTGACCTGCGGCGCCTTCTGGTATTCGACAAGCTGCCGGGCGAATCGATCGGCGTCGCCCTCGGCCTGCGAGACGACGCGCGCCTTGTAGCCTTCGGCTTCTTCACGCAGCCGCGCCGAAGTGCCCTGGGCTTTCGGGATCTCGGAGCTGGCGTAGGCCTGGCCTTCCTTCTTCAGGCGGTCGCCGTCCTGGCCGGCCTTGAGGGTGTCTTCGAAAGCGGCCTGCACCTGCTCTGGGGGCTGCACGCTCTGGACGTTGACATTGACGATCACGATGCCCGTCTTGAGCCGATCGAGCTGCGCCTGCACCGACTGCCCGACCTGCGCGGCGATGGCGTCACGCTGCTCGTAGAGCACCGAATCGATCTTGCTCTTGCCCACGATCTCGCGCACCGCGGACTCGGCTGCCAGCGTCACCGCGGCCTCGGGATCGCGATTCTCGAAAAGGAAGGCACGCGCATCCTTCAGCCGGTATTGCACGGTAAAGCGGATGTCGACGATGTTCTCGTCTTGCGTCAGCATCGACGAGTCACGCAGGCCGGTGGCCTGCGACACGGTATTGCGACCGACCTCGGTGGATCGAAGCTGCGTCACGTTGACGGTCTCGTGGGCCTGGAACGGATACGGAAGCCGCCAGTTGAAGCCGGCATCGACGGTATGGCTGTATCGGCCGAACGACGTCACGACGGCTTGCTGGCCTTCCTGGACGATGAACACGCCGCTGCCCAGCCAGATCAGCAGGATGACGCCGCCGATCAACGCCGCGCCGACACCGGCGCTGCGCATGCTCGGCTGGAAGTTCGGGCCGCCGCTGCCGGGATCTCCCGCACCGCCGCCGCGCCGTGCCGACTTGCCGCCGAAAAGTCCACCGAGCTTGCGGTTGAGGTCGCGCCACAGCTCCTCGAGATCGGGCGGGCCGTCGTTGCCGCCGCCGTTCGATGCCTGATGAACGTCGGCACCGCGCCGGCCAGCGAAGGCGCGGCGCCAGGCGCCTGCCACCAATGGACGAACGGAAGATGCCAACGCAAGCCACCCAGTGAGGCGTTGCGGATCGCGGCGGCGCGGCAATGAAGTCATGTCACGGAGTTGTTGTGCAGTCGGGGTGAACGCGAGCCCGTTCAGGCGTGCGAATGATAGGTGCCGGTACGGTCGGCATCACCATCGGGTAACGAGTCGGCATCATCGTCGTGATGCACACCGTCGACGCCCTCAGGTGAGGCTTCGACACTGACGTTCAAGTGGGTGTCGCCGTGGCCCGCCATGACGGCGGCGACGAGCTCAGCCCGAAGTTCGTCGAGACCCTCGCCTGTACGGGCGCTCAGGAAGACGCGCGGTACGTTCTGCCCCGAATCCGTCTCCATGGAATCGCGCAGTGCACGTGGCCGCTCGGTATCGGCAAGCCGATCGATCTTGTTGAAGACGACCAGCTGCGCGACCTCTGCCGCGCCGATCTGCACCAGCACACGCTGGACCTCGGTCATCTGCTCGGCCAGCTCGGGACTCGCGCCATCGACGACATGCAGCAGCAGGTCCGCGTCGGCCGCTTCGCGCAAGGTCGCCTCGAACGCGTCGACCAGCGTGTGCGGAAGGTCGCGGATGAATCCGACCGTGTCGGACAGCGCCACCGACCGAGTGACGCCCTCGAGATGGAGCTGACGCGTCGTCGTGTCGAGCGTGGCGAACAGCTGGTCTGCCGCATAGGCCTCGGCATTGACCAGGGCGTTGAAAAGCGTCGACTTGCCGGCGTTGGTGTAGCCGACCAGCGAGATCCGGAACGCCGCATTGCGCTCGCGAGCTCGCCGCTGGGTGCTCCGCTGCTTCTTGACCCGCTCGAGCTGCTTCTTGATGCTCTTGATGCGCTCGCCGATCATTCGCCGGTCGAGCTCGATCTGGGCTTCACCCGGGCCACCTCGCATCCCGATGCCACCACTTTGGCGTTCAAGGTGGCTCCAGCGGCGCACCAGGCGGGTCGACAGGTACTGGAGGCGTGCAAGCTCGACCTGCATCTTGCCTTCATGGCTCTGCGCACGGGCACCGAAGATCTCGAGGATGAGCATCGTCCGGTCGGCCACGGCCACACCAAGATGCTTCTCCAGGTTGCGCTGCTGGGCCGGCGAAAGCGCTTGATCGAACAGCACCGCTTCAGCCTGATAGAGCTGGACCATCTCCTTCAGCTCGTCGGCCTTGCCGGAGCCGACAAAGAAGGCAGCGTCGGGCGCCTTGCGTCGTGCAATCACGCGAGCCACGGCGACTTCACCGGCCGATTCGGCAAGCAGCGCCAACTCGTCAAGCGACTCATCGAAGAAGCGCTTGCCGCCGAGATCGACACCGACAAGGATCACCCTCGCCGGCGCGACTGCTCCATCCCGGTTCGGGGCGCTCAACCGAACGGTCCCGCGCAGAAGCGACCGGGCGTCAAGGTTGTTCGGGTTCCTCGGACGCAGTCTGGAAGTTCACTGCCCTGCCGGGCACAACCGTCGAGATCGCGTGCTTGTAGACCATCTGCGTGACCGTGTTGCGCAACAACACGACGTACTGGTCGAATGATTCGATATGACCCTGCAGCTTGATGCCATTGACCAGATAGATCGAAACCGGAACATGCTCCTTGCGCAGCAGGTTCAGGAAGGGGTCTTGTAAGAGCTGCCCTTTGTTGCTCACGTTGAAACTCCGTGATGTGGTTTGAAGCGATAAACCTTAACACAGCGTTTTCCCGGAGGCCGGTCGTAAGGCCATGCCTCAGCGCTCCTTCTCGGCGAACGGATTCTTTGACGATCGCATCTCGATTCGCAAGGGCGTCCCCGTCAATTTGAAGTGCGCGCGAAAGCGGCCTTCGAGGTAGCGTTTGTAGACATCGGTCACGTGCTCGAGCGAGTTGCCGTGGATGACGATCAGTGGCGGATTCATGCCACCCTGGTGCGCATATCTCAGCTTTGGCCGGAAGGCGCCGGCGCGCTTGGGTGTCTGGTGCAGCACGGCTTCCTGGAGCAGTCGCGTCAGTATCGGCGTCGGCATCTTCCGGTTCGCCGAGGCGTGGGCATCGGCGATCGCCTTCCACACGGGGCCAAAGCCTTGCCGCTTCGTCGCCGAGATGTTCATCACCGGCGCGAACTTCAGGAACGGCAGCCGTTGCTCGATCGAGCGTTGCAGTTGCTCCTTTTGATAGGCATCGACCGCGTCCCACTTGTTGACGGCGACGACGACCGCTCGGCCGCTCTCCAGGATGTAGCCTGCGATGTGGGCGTCCTGGTCGGTCACACCCTGCGTGGCGTCGAGCAGCAGCAGCACGACGTTGGCTTCCGCGATCGCCTGCAGCGTCTTGACCACCGAGAACTTCTCGACCGCCTCGAACACCTTGCCGCGACGCCTCAGCCCCGCGGTGTCGATGAGGTCGAAGTGGCGGCCACCGCGTTCGAACGGCACCACGATCGCATCGCGCGTGGTTCCGGGCTGGTCGAAAGCGACCAGCCGCTCCTCGCCGAGCCAGGCATTGATCAGCGTCGACTTGCCGACGTTGGGGCGGCCGGCCACGGCGAGCCGGGTCGGCGCCGCTTCGTCGATCTCGAGCGCCGCTTGCGCGTCGTCTTCATCGCTTTCGGACTGCCATGCGTCGCCGAGCGCGATCTGGAGCGCCGCTTCGGCGAGGCTGCCCACGCCCTGCCCGTGCGCCGCCGACACCGCATGGGGCGGGCCGAGGCCCAACTCGTAGAACTCGGCCAGCAAAGGCGATTCAGGCATGCCCTCGGCCTTGTTGGCCGCGATCAGGACCCGCTTGCTGGCGCTGCGAAGGTAGCGGGCGATCTCGTGGTCGTGCGCCGAGACGCCCGCCCGCATGTCGACGACGAAGATCACGGCGTCGGCCTCGGCCACCGCCTGCTCGGTCTGCCGCGCCATCTCCTTGACGATGCCTGTCGGGTTCTGCGGCTCGAAGCCGCCGGTGTCGACGACGATGAATTCGTGCCGACCGATCTTGGCGTCGCCGTAGTGGCGGTCGCGCGTCAGCCCGGCGAAGTCGGCCACGATGGCGTCCCGCGTCTTCGTCATCCGGTTGAACAGCGTCGACTTGCCGACGTTGGCGCGACCGACGAGGGCGATGACAGGCTTCATCGCGCGGCGCGCTCCAGCGCTGGCCGGTGGGCGGTCACTCAGGCCGGGCGAAAGGCAAACAAGCCGCCGCTGCGCGTAACGACGATGACCAGGCCGCCCACGAAAAGCGTCGGCACGCTGATCGGGCTGCCGTCGGTCGTCAGTCGCGCCTGCGACTCAGCCTTGGCGCGCGACAGGAAATGCAGCGTGCCGTCGAAGTCGCCGAAGACGACCGACTGTGGCGTCGCGACCGGCGCC
>JBDTCA010000136.1:0-10467 GCA_039923815.1 Caldimonas sp.
GCCCAGAACATGGTCGCCGGCGACGCGGCCGGACACATCGGCTGGACGATCGCCGGGGCGCTGCCCAACCGCGCCGCCACGTGGGCCTCGACCTTCCCGGGCGCCGCGGCGTCGGCCGCGTCGCACAGCTGGACCGCGCTGGCGGCGCCGGGCTCGCACCCGACCGTGGTCGACCCGCCTTCAGGCCAGCTCTCGACAGCCAACTCGCGCCAGCTCGCCGGCCCCGGCTACGCCGCCATCGGCGACGGCGGCGCCGACCTCGGACCGCGGGCGAGGCAGGTGCGCGACGACGTCGCCGCACTCGGCTCCAGCACCGACGAGCTCGGCGTCTACGGCGTCGGCCTCGACGACCGGGCGCTGTACCTTGCGCCGTGGCGCGACCGCGCGCTGCAGGCCCTCGCCGGCGCCGATCCCGATGCCGCCGCGCATCCGCAGCGGGCCGAGTTCAAGCGCCTGCTCGAGACCACGTGGAGTGGCCGCGCCAGCATCGATTCGGTGGCCTATCGGCTTACCAAGCAGTTCGTCGGCAGCCTCTACCTGCGCCTGTTCGGCAACGTCGACGACGAGATCCATGCCAGCGAGAAGGCAGCCAGCTTCGCACGCGCCACGTCGCGATGGCCGGCCGTGGTGGCGCGCCTGCTCGACGAGAAGCCGGCCGGCTGGCTGCCGGCGGGCAGCGCCTCGTGGCGGGCGGTCCAGCTCGCCGCCATCGACGACGCCATCGCCGAGGTCACCCGAGACGGCACGCCGCTGGCGAACGCGACCTGGGGCCGCCTCAACACCAGCCGCATCGCCCACCCGATGGCGGCGGCGCTGCCGTTCGGTTCACGCTGGCTGGCCGCACCCGCCGATCCGATGCCGGGCGACAGCCACATGCCGCGCGTGGCGGCGCCGAAGTTCGGCCAGTCGGAGCGCTTCGTCGTCTCGCCGGGGCACGAGGCGAGCGGCGTCTTCAACATGCCCGGCGGCCAGAGCGGCCATCCGCTCAGCCGCAACTTCCTGGCCGGCCATGCCGACTGGGTTGCCGGCACGGCCACGCCGCTGCTGCCGGGCGCCGTCGCCCACACGCTGACCTTCGTGCCCGCCGGGCGCTGAACGCCCGGCTCGGGGCGCGGCCTTCTAGCGGCCCGCGCCGGCCTCGGCGACGCGCTGCCAGAGCGCCGCGCCGAGCCACTCGCGCAGGGCGACCTCGCCGGGCGCCGTGATCTCGAGGCCTCGACCGCCGGCGTGTCGGAGCAGCCAGCGGCGCTCGAGGCAATGGGCGCAGATGAGCGCGCCGAGGCTGCCGGCGAGGTGCGGCTTGCGCTCGCTCCAGTCGAGGCACGGCCGGCAGTGCGGTCGCTTGCCGACACGGGACGTGGTGCTGGCGCTGGCGGCTCCGGTGTCGATGCCCAGCCGCGCCAGCACGCCTTCTGCAGCCGCCTCGACGTGGCCGGCGGTGCCGTCGAAGGTGACCGCGCCGTCTGCGAGCAGGCGGTCGGCGATGGCGACGCCGAGCCGACCGGCGATGTGGTCGTAGCAGGTGCGGGCACGGCGCATCGCCGCTTCCCTCGGACCGGTGACGACGGCGCGGCGCGGGACCTGGCCCGCAGCTCGGCCCGCGACCGCGAGCTGCATGATCCCTTCGAGCACGCACGCGACCTCGGCCGAGGCGAGCCGGTGATAGCGATGCCGACCGCGCGGCTCGACCTGCAGCAGGCCGCCCTCGACAAGAAGCGCCAGGTGGCGGCTGGCGGCCGGCGCCTGCACGTGGGCAGCCCGTGCCAGCTCGTTGGCGGTGAGGGCGCGGCCGTCGATCAGCTCGATCAGCATCGCCGTGCGCGACGGCTCGCCGACCAGCGCCGCGATGCGGGCGACGTCGTTGGTGTTCATGCGGCGCAGCTTAAGCGCCGTGTCGCGAACGACGCTTCGCCGCACGGCGAAGCGTCGGTGCGGCAGGCACGCCGACGATCGCGGCCTCTCCACTCGCACCGCCCGCCGCCATGACGACGCTGACCTGCTTCATCCGCTACCAGATCGACCCGGCACAGCGCGATGCCTTCGCTGCCTACGCCGCCCACTGGGGCCGGATCATCCCGCGCTGCGGTGGCGATCTGGTCGGCTACTTCCTGCCGCACGAGGGCACCAACGACATTGCCTGGGGCCTGATCTCGTTCGCCAGCCTGGCGGACTACGAGAGCTACCGCGCCCGCCTGCGCGCCGACCCGGAAGGCCGCGCCAACTTCTCGGCGGCCCAGGCGAAGGGCTTCATCCTGCGCGAGGAACGCACGTTCTGCAAGAACGTGGCCGGGACGATGGCACTGTCATCGACCCGGGCCGTGGCGCCGGACTAGTTCGGCACTTCGAGCGTGGTGCCGGCGAAGCCGATCTGGTCGACCAGTGCCGGCGCCGCTGCGATCGGCGGCACGTTGGCGGCGGTGATCGCCGGCGCCAGGCCGGGCACGCCACCGCGCGGTGTCGCCCTTACGACCTGGCTCGGCGGCAGCGCCGCGCCGCTGCGCAAGTGGGCGTACATCGCGTCCATCGCCCGAAGGTAGTAGACGTGCAGCGGCACATAGCGGGTATCGAAGCCGCTGAAGGGGATGAAGCTGTCGAAGTGCTGGGCGTGGGTGACCTCGACATAGCGCACGTTGCTGGCCGGGCCTTCGCGCGTCTTGTTGAAGGCGACGTAGGCACGGGCGTTGTTGTTGACCGGCACCAGCGCATCACTGCGGCCGGCGACGATGATCGTCGGCTTGCCGCGCACGCTGCCGTCGAGCAGCACCTCGGCGATGCCGGCCCGCACGGCCGCGCTCTGCGCCGCCGTCGGTCGCGTCGAGCTGGCCGTGGCGGTCAGCGCGGCACCGGACTCGTCGGTGCCCGTGACGAGCGCGCGCTGGCACAGCGCGGTGTCGAGGCCGAAGTCCTGCACGCCGGTCGAGGGCGAAGTCGCGAGCTGCCACGCACGTGGCCCGCCGACCGAGTTGTCGTACACCACCGTCGCCGGCACGCCGTTGGCCGTGCCGTTGCCGAGCGCGAACGACTGCGCCTTGTTCACGGCCGACACCGGAACCGGCGCACCAGCGGCATCGACCTGCGCGAAGCTGGTGTTGCAGACGTTGTCGAGCACCGAGAAGCGGCCGTAGCTGATCGGGTACATGGCCGACAGGATCGGACCGTTGCCGAGCGCGTAGTGGGCGTTGTGCATCTGGTCGTTGAAGGTCGTCCAGCCGTAGGCGCGCAGGCGATTCAGCGCATCGAGCGATTGCGCCGCCGTGTCGATGCCGGTAACCAGGCCCTTGGCCGCGAGTCCCGCGCAGCGGTTGGCGGCCTTGCCGGTCTGCGCCGTGATGACGAGGTAGTTGAAGACGGTCAACTCGGCCATCGCTGCCGGTGCCGCCAGCGCTGCGCACGGCTGGTAGAGATTGCCGTAGGTGGTGTAGTCGGCCAGCGTCTTGCCGTAGCCGGTGACGGCAACGCCACCGACCGCGATGCCGTAGCCGGTCGCCGTCGGCATCTCGGTCACGGGTTCGCCGGCGACGACGCCGTCGATCAGGCCGTCGACGTCCTGCTCGGCGGCGTGCAGCACGGCGGCGCCGCCATTCGAGACCGAGCCGCCGATCACGATCGTGTTGGCCTTCGTGAACGGTACCGGCTGCAGCGTCGTGCCGTAGCGGTCGTTGAGCACGAAGAAGGCGTAGCGGGCGGCGGCCAGCGTGTCGTTGCCCCAGTCTTTCTCGGGGTTGAGCTGCGAGTGCACCTGCTTGAGCGCCAGCCGGTTCGGAAGCAGCGCGTTGTAGGTGGCGCGGGCCGCATCGGTGATGTCGGCGGCGAACTGGGCGAGCGTGCCGGCGGCAGCGCGGGTGGCGCGCGTGCCATCGATCCGGTTGACGGTGTCGTCGCTCAGGTCGTAGAGGCCGACGCCCTTGCCGGTGTCGGTCAGCGCCACCGCGCAGCCGTGCTTCAGCCCCCATTCGCCGGCGCTCGCGATGGCGCCATAGACGCCGCGCGAGCCGGACGACGGCCCGAGCACGATGCAGGGCGCGGCGACGTTGAAGCTGTCCGGCACCTGCACGGCCATGACGACGCGCTTGTGGCCGGCAGCGTCGTCGAGCGTGGCCACGTATTCGCGACCCGGGATCAGGCCGTTGTCGGTGCTGCTCGGCGTGCCGTCGACGGCGACGTTGGGACCGTAGAGCCTGCCGTAGCCGCCGTTGGCGGTGTAGTCGACGAGGCCGCGGTAGTTGCTGTAGATGGCGTTGCGGCGCAGTTCGAGGGCGGTCGGGGCAAGCGGATCGGCGTAGGCCGGTGGGGCGACGGCGGCGATGCCGTCCTTGCCGAGACCGCCTGTGAGCAGGTCTTGCGTGGCCGCGGTCGTGCCCGCGCCGGAAGCCGAAGCGGAGTACGACGTGGCGCTGAGCGCCGTGACGTTCGCGGGCAGCGTGTTGGTGGCCCCGGCGTCGAAGCTGTCGCCGCCGCAGCCGGCGAGCACGGCACCGATGGCGCCCAGCAGACAGGTCGCCTTCAGCGTGTGGGTCAGACAATCGCGGGTGGAATTCATCGTGTCTCCTCGTGGTCGAAACCGGGTTGCGCGATGCGCCTGGCAAGGTCGTCGCGTGCCTATGATGGAACGGCCCGAAAAATTCAGCCCACCGAACGAATGGCGGTCGCGCTGCTCTCGAGAAAACACCCATGCATCACGTCCGCCTCGGCACCACCGGTCTCGTCGTCTCGCGCATCTGCCTCGGCTGCATGAGCTACGGCGAGCCCGGGCGCGGCAACCACGCCTGGACCCTGCCCGAAGCCGAGAGCCGACCCTTCGTCAAGAAGGCACTCGACCTCGGCATCAACTTCTTCGACACCGCCAACGTCTACTCGGCCGGCTCGAGCGAGGAGATCGTCGGCCAGGCGCTGCTCGCCTACGTGCCGCGCGAAGAGGTCGTGATCGCGACCAAGGTACACGGCCGTATGCGGCCCGGCCCGAACGGCGCCGGCCTGTCCCGCAAGGCCATCCTGCAGGAGATCGACGCCAGCCTGCGTCGCCTCGGCACCGACTACGTCGACCTCTATCAGATCCATCGCTGGGACGGCGCCACGCCGATCGAGGAAACGCTGGAGACGCTGAACGACGTCGTCCGCGCCGGCAAGGCGCGCTACATCGGTGCCTCGTCGATGTTCGCGTGGCAGTTTGCGAAGGCGCTTGCCGTCAGCGACGCGCACGGCTGGGCCCGCTTCGTCTCGATGCAGGACTACGTGAACGCGCTCTACCGCGAAGAAGAGCGCGAGATGCTGCCGCTCTGTCGCGCCGAAGGCATCGGCGTGATCCCCTGGAGCCCGCTGGCACGCGGCAGGCTGACGCGCAACTGGGACGAGAGCAGTGCCCGCGCCGAGAAGGACGACTTCGGCCGCTCGCTCTACGCGAACACCGCCGACGCCGACCGCAAGGTGATCGAGGCCGTCGCTGCCGTTGCAGAGCGGCTGGGCGTGCCACGGGCGCAGGTGGCCCTGGCGTGGCTGCTGGCGCAGCCGGGGATCACGGCGCCGATCGTCGGCGCCACCCGGCTCGGCCAACTCGACGATGCCGTGGCGGCGCTTGCCCTCGAGCTGTCGCCGCACGACATCGCCGAAATCGAGGCGCCCTACGTGCCGCATGCGATCGTCGGCCACTCCTGATAGCGGCACGCGCCTTGCCTCTCGTCGCGAACGAGGCCTCGTCCGACACACCCGGATACCGGCTCTCGGCACACTGATTGCTGCAGTGCCGCAATTGGACTTTCGCACGAGGATGGACACGATGAAACTGGACGAGTTGAACGGACGCTATCGACTGTTGCGCAGCGAGCTCGATGCCGCCTACGCGGCGCCGGTCTGGGACAGCAACCAGATCAATCGCATCACCGAGGAGATGATCCCGGTCGAGTTCGCGCTCGCCTCGCGCCAGTACCAGGGTCAGTCGATGGAGAGCGCGAGCCATGCGTAACGCCGACGACTACGAAGTGACTCCCATCGCCGAGTCGTGGGGAGAGAGCGGCTGGAAGGCGGGAGTCTTGCTCAGCGGCGGTGATCCCCGTGGCGATCGGCCGGCGAAAAGCCTGGGCGCCCAGCTCTTCGACTCGCGCGAAGCAGCGCTGGTGTTCGCCCAGAGCGAGTACGGCTCGCTCGGCCAGTAACCCGATACCCGACGCAGGCGATCAAGGCGAACCGGGCCCCCGTCAGCGCTGGGCCACGACGCGCAGCGGCCAGAGCCTCGTCATCGCAAGATAGATCATCGCGCCCGTCAACAGCACCGTTGCAGCGATCTCCAGCGAGGTGTTGAAGCCACCCGCAAGCTGGGCGCTGTGTGCGACGAGCCAGGAAACCATCGGCGGCCCGGCGATCTGGCCGATGCCGTAGACGGCGGTGACGAGACCGATGGCACTGGCGGCGTGGCGAGGCCGCAGGCGGTGCGTCTCCTGCAGTGCGAAGAAGGTGATGGTCGTGAACGGCAGGCCTGCAAAAAAGCTGCCCACCGTGAACCCCACGATGGAGGGCCACGCGATGCCGATGAACACGCCACCGGCCTGGATCGCATAGGCACCCGCGAGCAGGTGACGACGGTCGGTCGCCGGCACGGCGCGCGTCGCCAACAGTGCGCCGAGGACGGCGCCCGTGCCGAACACCGGCCAGAACAGATCGATCCACGGCGTGCCCGGCAACGCGGCCCGCGCGATCACGGGCAGGAACGTCGCGGTGACGATGTAGCCGAAGCCGGCCAGTCCGTAGGCCAGCGCCAGGGTCGCCAGCTCGGCCCGGCCGTGGCGTGACGGGAGTGGCGCGTCGGGTGTGGATCCGGCGTCGCCGCCGAGGACGATCCCGGCCGCGTTGGCCGAGCCCAACACCCGCCAGACGAGCGCCGTGAGTCCCGTCGCGAGCAACGCCGATACAGCCCAGCCCACCGCGGCCGAGCCATGCGCGGCGACGACGCCGCTGGCCACCCCACCGCTGGCGATGATGCCGGCACCCGGACCCACGAAGATGAGGCTTCCGATCGCCGGGCGCCCGCGCGCTGACAGTTGCGCGAAGCACCAGCCGGTGGTGTGAACGAGCGTGACGGCGCTGGCGACCCCTGCACCGAAGCGGAGCAGCGGCCATGCCGCCGCCAGCGGCAGCGCCATGCCCAGAGTGAGCAACGCGGTCGCCGCCAGACCGGCACGGATGGAGCGCGTCGCATCTCCGCTCGCGGGCAACCAGGTGATGCGGGCGGCCAGCCAGGGTTGGAAAGTGCAGAACAACGCGCCGGCAAGGTAGCCGAGGTAGTTGGCGCTGGCCAACCAGCCGGCCGAGGCGATGTCGACCACGCCGTCGCGCAACATGAGCGGCAGGATCGGCGTGAAGGCGAAGCGGCCGATGCCCATCGCCACCGCCAACGAGACCAGGCCGGCGAAAGCGACGAGCAGAGCCGAGGCTCCACCAACTGCGGCCCCACCTGGTTCTGCGGCCGTCACTCCGGCAGCACGACGATCTCGACCCAGTTCGGGTTCTGGCCGACGCCCTGGTCACCCAGCTTGGCGAGCGCGCCGCTTTGCGGATCGATGGCGTAGCGGCTGAGGCGATGCGAGGTCTGGCCGACGGCGAACAGGAAACGATCGTCGGGCGTGAGCGCGAAGCCGCGTGGCTGCGCTTCGGTGGCGACCGAGCCGATCACCGTCAGGCGGCCGGTCGCGGCGTCGACGGCGAAGGCGGCAAGGGTGTTGGAGCGCCGCTCGCTGGCGTAGAGGAACCGGCCGTCGCGCGTGATGTGGATGTCGGCTGCCCACGGCTCGCCGGCGTCGAATCCCGGCGGCAGTGCGCTCACGGACTGCACCGCCGTGAGGGTGCCGCGCTCGGCGTCGAGCGCGAGCACGTCGAGGCCGGCATCGAGCTCGTTGAGCAGGTAGAACCAGGGCGCCTTCGGGTGGAACACGAAGTGGCGCGGGCCGGCGCCGGGGCGCGCCGGCCACGATGGCGGCACGTTGTCGACGAGCGCGCCGGTCTCGG
Source organism: Caldimonas sp. (assembly GCA_039923815.1). Lineage (GTDB taxonomy): Bacteria > Pseudomonadota > Gammaproteobacteria > Burkholderiales > Burkholderiaceae_C > Schlegelella_A. The sequence goes on from JBDTCA010000136.1 coordinate 7,996, forward strand.
CATCGAAACGCCACTGCCGGATCAGGCCGCCGCCGAGGCAGGCCGCGAACGCGAAACGGTTGGTGGGGTCGACCTGCACCGAATGGGCGTTGGCCTCGGTGGGCACGACGTGCGTGGCTGCCTGCACGACGCCGTCGCTGCCGATCGGCGCCACGGCAACGACGCTGCTGCTGTAAGACGACGCCATCAGGAAGTGGCCGCTCTGGTCGATCGAGATCCAGCACATGCTGGCGGGGAGCGGCGCGCTGCCGATCTCGGCGAGCCGGCCGGTTGCCGCGTCGATGGCGAAGCTGACGACGCGAAGCGGCTCGGAGCGGATGGATGCGTAGAGGAAGCGGCCGTCGGCGCTGGCGGCCAGCGGCATGACGACACCGCCGACGGCATGGCGCTCGACCTCGGCCAGCTCGCCGCTGACGCTGTCGAGCGCGAGCACGCTGATGTCGTGGCTGTCGGCATTGGCGACATAAACGAAGGCGCGCGGACGCGCAGCGGAAAGATTGGTCATGGCGGGTTGACGGGGAGCCGTTTCGGAAGGCGAATGCCGCAAGCTGGCGGGCCGCGAGCGCGCAACGACGATACTCTTTCGCCGCTCCCGGCGACGTGCCGAGCCGCTGCCCATGACCCACCGACCGCCGTTGTCCGAGCTCGAGGAAACCGTCGTGTGGCACGGCGAAAAGATCGTGTTGCGACCGATCACCGGCAGCGACGAAGCGCAGCACGCCGCATTCGTCGCACGCCTGGATGCGAACGACATGCGGATGCGCTTCTTCAACGCCCGCCGCGATCTTTCGCAGACCGAACTCGCCCGCTTCACCCACATCGACTACGCGCGCGAGATGGCCTTCATCGCGGTGCGCAACGCCGACGGTGCGGCGCCCGAGACGCTAGGCGTGGTGCGCGCCGTCATGGCGGCAGACGGCGGGGAGACCGAGCTGGCGATCGCCGTCCGCTCCGATGTCAAGCACGACGGCCTCGGCCATGCGCTGATGCTGAAGATGATCGCGTATCTGAAGCACTGCGGCGTGCGCCGCGTCGTCTGCGACGTGCTACGCGAGAACGCCGGCATGCGCGAACTCGCGCACTCGCACGGCTTCGTCGTCGATGCCTCGCTCTACGAAGCCGACACGATGCGGCTGGTGCTGACGCTGGCGTCTGACACAGAACCCGTTTCGAGCTCCGGGCACTGAGCACGCCGGCATCCTTCGACTCCCGTCCCGCATGTCGTCATGGTCGAAGAGAAGCACCGTACATTGACGGCATGAGCACGCGCGGGCGCATGAATCGCAAGGTCATCGTGACCGCCAGCGAGCCAGCGACGAACAGGACCTACCGAACGCTACCTGCGCTGTTGAAGGCGGTGCGCGACTGCCGCGTCTGCGAAGCGCATTTGCCGCTTGGCGCCCGCCCGGTGGTGCAAGTCGGCGCCGGTGCGCGAATCCTCATCGTCGGCCAGGCGCCCGGCGCGCGCGTCCATGCCAGCGGGGTGCCTTGGGACGACGCCAGTGGCGAGCGGCTGCGCACATGGATGGACGTCGACACGGCAACGTTCTACGACGCCTCGCAGATCGCCATCATTCCGATGGGCTACTGCTATCCCGGCCGCGGCGGTGGCGGCGATCTGCCGCCGCGGCGCGAGTGCGCAGAGCTGTGGCTCGACCTGTTGCTGAAGAAGCTGCCGCGTGTCGAGCTGACATTGCTGATCGGCCTGCATGCGCAGCGCCATTTCCTGGGCGCGCGGCGCCAGTCGACGTTGACCGAAACACTGCGGAGTTGGCAAGACCATGCGCCCGACTACATCCCTCTACCCCATCCCTCGCCGCGCAACACGCCCTGGTTTCAGGCCCATCCCTGGTTCGAGCAGGAGCTCGTGCCCATGCTGCGGGGCCGGGTTCAGAAGCTTCTCGCCCGCTGAGCGGCCAGGGCCGTCCCGGGCCGCGTCGGCGCCTGGTCCGGCGCTTTCACGCCCGGCGCTCGCGCGCGACGCCACGACGAAAACCCGTTCCGATTCGCAGCGCATGGTTTTCACCATCGGCCACTCGACGCGGCCCATGGCGGAATTCATCGGAATGCTGACCGGACACGGGATCGAGACGCTGGTCGATGTGCGCACCGTGCCGCGCTCACGCCATAACCCGCAATACAACCGCGACACGATGCCCGAAGCGCTGGCACCCTTCGGAATCGGCTACGCCCATGCCGAGGGGCTCGGCGGTTTTCGCCCGACCGGCCCGGAGTCGCCTAACACCGGGTGGCGCAACAAGTCGTTTCGAGGCTATGCCGACTACATGCAGACACCGGAGTTCGCTGAGAACCTGCATTGGGTCATGGTGCTTGCCGACCAGCAGCGAATCGCATTGATGTGCGCCGAGGCCGTCCCGTGGCGCTGCCACCGCTCGCTGATCGCCGATGCGCTTGTCGTGCACGGACGGGATGCCGAAGAAATCGTCAGTGCGACTCGCCTGCAGACGCACA
>JBDTCA010000137.1:0-6165 GCA_039923815.1 Caldimonas sp.
GGGCGGCGCCGAAGTCGAGCAGCACCGCCTTGTTCTCGTTGGTGATGAAGATGTTCGCCGGCTTGATGTCCAGGTGCAGCATCTTGTGCTGGTGGACGATGCGCAGGCCGCGCAATATCTCGTCGAACAGGGAACGAATCGTCGATTCCCGAAATACCTTGTCACGTTTGAGATCGCGCGCGGTAACGATGAAATCCTGCAGGGTATCGCCCTGCAGGTAATTCATCACCATGTAGACGGTTTCGTTCTCGCGGAAGAAATTCAGCACCGAGACCACGCTCGTGTGAGATATCTGCGCGAGCGAACGGCCTTCTTCGAAAAAGCTCTTCAGGCCGAGCCGGTAGAGCGGCTGCTTTTCAGGCTTGACGCGGGGCGTCAGCTCGCCCGGCGAGCGCTCGGCGAGCGACGCCGGCAAATATTCCTTGAGAGCCACCAACTTTCGATCCGGATCTTCACAGAGATAGACGACGCCGAATCCGCCGGCCGCCAGTTTCTTGATGACCTGATAGCCGCCCACGACCGTGCCGGATGGCAATGGTGCAGGTTTTGGCTTTGACATAATCGATTGAAAATACGGGGAAAATCGCGTGGCAGTTTACAGCATGACCGGCTATGCAAATGCCGCCACGAGCCCGGTTTCGCCCGGTCCGGCAGCATTGCACGAAGCGAGCCGCGAAGATCCGAAGCATGACGCGCCGGCGTCCACGGCAAGCGTGGAGATGCGCTCCGTCAACGGCCGTTTTCTCGATCTCGCACTGCGCCTGCCCGACGAGCTGCGTGGCCTCGAGCCGGCCCTGCGCGAGCTGATCACGGCGCGTTTCAAGCGCGGCAAGATCGAGCTGCGACTGAGCACGGGCGCCACGGGCGACAAGAGCGTGCCGGAGCCCGGCCCCGCGCTCCTCGGTGAACTTGCGCGTGTCGAGGCGAAGGTGCGCGAGCGGCTGCCGCAGGCGCGCTCGCTCTCAGTGAACGAGGTGCTGCAGTGGTGCCGCACCTCGCCGGAGGCGCCGGCGGCCGAAGCCTCGGTGCTCGAGGCGGCCCGGCGCTGCGTCGAAGGTCTGGCCGAAGCCCGGGCGCGCGAAGGCGCACGGCTGGCCGCGGTGCTGGCCGAGCGCGTCGGCCATCTGCGCTCCCTGGCCGACGCGGCCGAGCCGCTGGTGCCGAGTGCCGTCGCCCGCCAGCAGCAGCGCTTTCTCGACCGCTGGAAAGAAGCACTCGAGAAAGCAGGCGCGGCGCAGACGGTGACCCGCGAGGCGATCGAGGAGCGTGCGCTCAACGAAGCCGCCGCCTACGCCATCCGGATCGACGTCGCCGAGGAGCTGGCGCGACTGCGCTCGCATCTCGACGAGGTCACGCGCCTGCTCGCCAAGGGGGGCGAGATCGGCAAGCGCCTCGAGTTCCTCATCCAGGAGCTGCTGCGGGAGGCGAACACGCTGGGGTCGAAGTCGCCTTCGATCGAGATGACAGCGATTGCGGTCGACATGAAGGTCGCGATCGAGCAGCTGCGCGAGCAGGTCCAGAACGTCGAGTAGGCGCCGCGCCGCGATCGTCCGTTTCGGCGGGCAGGCCGTTCACGGCATGCCGACCGCACGCACCAGCAGGGTCGAGCCGGCGGCGAGCAGCAGCAGCCGCACTGCCTGCGCCGCGCGCAGCGCCGGCAGGCGGGCATGCAGGCGGCTGCCGACGAAGTAGCCCAGGGCGGCGCAGGGCAGCAACGCGGCGGCCAACGACAGCAGGCCGGGTTGACCGTAGAAGCCGCTGCTTGTGAAGAGCGCCAGCCGCAGCCACGCGGTGCAGAAGATGAGCGTCCCGACGGTGGCCCGCAGCATCGACTTGTCGAGCAGCCGGCGCGCCAGGTAGATCGTGTAGATCGGACCGCCGGTGCCGTAGAGCGCGGTGAAGGCACCGCCCACGAGGCCGGCCGGCACGGCCCAACGCGGCGAGACCAGCGACGCCGGCACGCGGCTGAGCAGGCTCCACACCGAATAGCCCGTGACGAAGACGCCGAGACCGAGCAGGAGCCAGCGTTCGTCGACGTGCACGAGCAGTGTCCAGCCCACCGCCATGCCGGCGACCAGCCAGGGGACCAGGCGCAGCAGCTCGGTCTTGTCGAGATGGCGGCGGTTGCCGACGCCCAGCAGCAGCCCGGCGCACAGGTCGAAGACCAGCATCATCGGCACCGCGAAACGCAACGGGAAGATCTGCGCCAGCAGGGGCAGCGCAACGATGCCGGCGCCGAAACCCGTCAGCCCGAAGACGACGTAGCCGAGCATGACGATGGCGCCGGCGGCCAGCAACGTCGGCCACGGCAGTTCGAACACGGCAGTGAGGGTCAGCGCCGGATGACCGGAGCGGCGACGCCTTCGATCATCACGTTCAGGCACGCCGGCAGGCCGCTGGCGCGTGCCCGACTTGCCGCCGCGAGCATCTCGCCGGGCGCAGTGACGAGCTCGCCGTGGCCACCGAACGCCTGCGCCACCGCGTCGTATCGTGTCTCGCGCAGCTCGCAGCCGATGAGCCGCCCGGCGGCGTAGTCACGCAGCTGGATCTGGTACTCGGCGTTCCAGCGCGCGTCGTTGCCGATCGCGGCGACGAAGCCGAGGCCGTAGCGCACCGCGGTGTCGAACTCGGCGATGTGAAACCCCACCGTGCCGTCGCCCATGACTGCCACCACCGGCGCCTCGGGCACGGCGCAGCGCGCCGCCACCGCATAGGGCAGCCCGGAGCCGATCGCCCCCGCGACGCCGTTGTTGACGCGGTGCGGCGCCGCCAGGCAGGCCATCGCCCACTGGCCGATCTCGCCGCCGTCGCAGACGAGCACGGAGTCGGCGTGGCTGTCGAGCAGTGCCTGCAAGGGCCGCAGCATCTGCACCGGGTGCAGGCGGCCCGGCATCGTCGACGTGGCCGTGTCCCAGGCCGGTGGCCGATATGCAAGAGCGCTCTTCACCTCCGCCAGCCACGCCGCCCGTTCTCCTTGCGCCGGCCCGTGCGCGGACGCCGCGGCGAGCGCCGACAGCGTCGCCGTGGCGTCGGCCCGGGCCACCGTGAGCAGGCGGTCACCGAGGGCACGTCGCGTGCGCTCGATCTCCGCCGGATCGGCGTCGACCTGATGGACTTCTGCTGCCGCCGGGAAGGCCGGCGCCGCGCCGAAGCGGAGCGTGAAGTCGAGGCGCTTCCCGACCAGCACGATGCAGTCGGCCTTTGCCAGCACCTGGGCGAAGGCGCCGAGGCTGGCATCGGCGATGCCGCGGGGGCTCTCCATGCCGACGACCGGCACGTGGCCCGCGGCTTCGAGCGCAGTCATCAGCGCCCGGCCCGGCCGAGTCATGCACGATGGCCCGACCAGCAACAGCGGCCGCTTCGCCGTCGCGAGGCGCTGCATCAGCTCGATCGCGATGCCGTCGCCAAGCGGCATCGGCTCGGGCGCGAAGGCAAGCGCATCCGGTCCGAGCGCTGGCGCCGCAGGCTCGAGCACGTCGGTGGGCAGGCTCAGGTGAACCGGCCCCGGCCGGCCCGAGCGGGCAATGCGGATCGCTCGCGCGACGTCGGCCGCGACATGCTCCGGCCCGGCGCACGTCCACGACGCTTTCGTCACCGGCGCCGCCATCTCGGCCTGGCGCATCTCCTGGAACGCGCCCCGGCCGAGCTGGTCGTTCGGCGCGTGTCCGGAGAGCAGCACGACGGGTGCTTCGGCCATCTGCGCCGTGTAGAGCGCCGACACCGCGTTGGCGTGGCCCGGCCCGCCGGTCACGAGCGCGATGCCGACCTCGCCGGTGATGCGCGACCAGGCGTCGGCCATGTGCACGGCAGCGGCCTCGTGGCGCGTGTGGATGAGGCCGATCCGTGAGCCGATGAGGGCATCGAAGATCGGCATGATGTGGTTGCCGGAGAGCGTGAAGACGCGGCGCACGCCGGCCGCCTCGAGCGCGCCCACGAGCGCGTCGCAGCCACGATGTCGCGCCGTTTCGATCATCTCGTCGTGCTCCTACTTGAGGTCGACCTGCAGTTGCTTGCCGAGGCGCTCGTAGACCACGAACTGCTCGGCGGCGTACTTCTCGCTCTCGGCCGGGCCGAGCACGCGCGGGATGCTGCCGGCCTTCTCGGTGGCGGCGATCCATTGCGGGTCGCGCGCTGCGGCGGCGAGCATCGCGGCCCAGCGATCGACGAGCTCCTTGCTCATGCCCGGCGGCCCATAAAGCCCGCTCCAGCCGACGATGGCCTCGAGCTGCGGGTAGCCGGCTTCGCGCGCGGTGGCCACGTCGGGCAGGTCCTTCAGGCGCTCCGGTGTCGTCGTGACCAGCGCCCGCAGCTTGCCGCCCTTGATGTTGCCGATCGCCGACGTCAGGTTGCCGCAGCTGAAATCGACGTCGCCCGTCAGTACCGCGAGGATCGCCTCGCTACCGCCCTTGTAGGTGATCTGCACCGCCGCGTCCTTGCCGAGCTTGAGGATGTCGAACAGCATCTGCGGCGCGAAGTTGAGGATCGTGGCCGGCCCGGACGTGCTGTAGTTGAGCTTGCCCGGCCGCGCCCGCAACGCATCGACGAGGTCTTTCACCGACTTGATCGGCGACTCGGTCCGGGTCACGCAGACGACCGGGTTGAGCTCGAGCAGGCCGATGAAGGTGAGGTCGTTCCACTTGTAGCCGACGCCGGGCTGGATGGCCGGCAGGACGACCTGCGAGCCGACCCGGCCGAGCAGCATGGTGGCGCCGTCGGGCTTGGCTGCACGCACCGCCGCCGAGCCGATGGCGCCGTTGGCGCCGGCGCGGTTGACGACGACGATGGTCTGGCCGAGCGAGCGCTGGGCGACGACGGCAAGGTTGCGCGCCGCGAGGTCGGCGTCGCCGCCGGCGCTGAACGGCACGACCAGCGTGACCGGCTGATCGGAACGGGTTGCAGGCGGCAGCGTCGACTGTGCTGAGACAGCAAGAGACGTCGCGACGGAGACACCCGCGATGAGAAGGGTGCGGCGAGACAGATGCATGGCAAGGACTCTTTCGTTGTCGTCGGGTGGTTCGCTGGCTCGGTTCAGGCCGTTGCCGTTGCCGTTGCCGTCGCCTCGTCGACGAGGATCGTCTCGCCCGGCACGACCCGCGTGAACCGCACGGGCTCGCGGCGGATCACGAGTGCCGCGCCGGACTGGCGGACCACGACGTAGGTCGAGCCCGGCAGGTCACCGGCCTCCGGGTGGTCTTCGCGGAAGTGGGCGCCGCGCGAGTCCTCGCGCGCCAGCGCCGAGGTCGCGATGACGCGGCTGATGGCGATCAGGCTCTTCAGGTTGAGCCAGTCATGCCAGCTCAGGTTGAAGGCGCGGTCGCCGTCGGCGACGCCGGTGGCGGCGAGCTCGGCGTCGAGGCGGTCCAGCGTCGCCAGCGCCCGCTCGAGTCCGGCGGCGGTGCGCAAGATGCCGACGTCTTCCCACATGCAGTCGAAGAGCGCTTCGCGGATCGGCTCGATGCTGCCGCGCGGGTTCGCGAACGGCGCCTCGTGGCGGGCGACGCTGTCGGCGATGGCAACCTCGTCGGCTTCGTGCCAGCGGCCTTCGGCGCGCACCCACGCGGCCATACGGTCGCCGGCGATGCCGCCGAAGACGGTGGAATTGGCGACGCCGTTGCCGCCCAGACGGTTGGCACCGTGGACGCCGCCGGTGTCCTCGCCGGCCGCGAACAGGCCGGTGAGCGAGGTGCTGCAGTCGGCGCTGAAGACGACGCCGCCCATCATGTAGTGCGCCGTCGGCACGACCTCGACGAGGTCGCCGGCGAGGTCGAAGCCGCAATCGTCGCAACGCTCGACCATGCCCTTGAACTGCTTGCGCACTTCGGCCGGCCCGAGATGCGACATCTGGATGTAGACGCCGCCGTTCGGCGAGGTCCGGCCGGCGCGCATCTCGGCATAGATCGAGCGCGAGACGATGTCGCGCGTGGCGCGTTCGAGGCGCGGGTCGTAGTGCGCCATGAAGCGTTGCTTGTCGCCGTTGAGCAGGTAACCACCGGCGCCGCGCAGGCCCTCTTCGAGCACCGTGCCGGTCATGCGCGTGCCGGTGCCGGCGAGCAGGCCGGTCGGGTGGAACTGCACCATCTCCATGTCGCGCAGCGGCAGGCCGGCGCGCAGCGCCATCGCCAGGCCGTCGCAGGTCTTGTCGCCCGAGGGGGTGTGGTACTTGTA
>JBDTCA010000138.1:0-8328 GCA_039923815.1 Caldimonas sp.
GCAGGCTGATGAACAGCCACCACGTGCCGGCGCCGAGCCAGGCCGTGCCGAAGACCAGGCCGAGCACGGCGGCGCGGCGCGGCGACGCCAGACCGACACGCCAGGCCAGCAACGCCACGGCGGCGAACTGCACGATCCAGAACGCGGTGGCGACGAAGGCGAGCGTCTGCACGGCGCCGAGCCCGGCCACGAAGGCGAGCTCGGCCACGGGCCGGGTCGCCAGCGCCGTCGCGAACCGACGCGGCGCGGCGCCGCCGAAGCGGCTCAAGCGCCGTCGGACCCGAGCGCCTCTTCGGCAGCGCGGGTGGCCTTGAACCAGCGCACGGCCCCACCGCGCGCCAGCATCACCGCGAAGACCAGGCCACCGATGGTGACCGCTTCGCCGCGCTGCGGCACCCTGCCGAGCGTGTCGGCGATGAGGCCACCGATGGTGTCGAAACGTTCGGTCGGCAGCGTCACGTCGAAGGCTTCGTTGACGGCGGCGACGGTGGCGTCGCCGGCAACGCGCTGGCTGCCGTCGGCGAGCGTGTAGATGCTCGACTCGCTGTCCTTCTCGTCGAATTCGTCCTCGATCTCGCCGACGATCTCCTCGAGCACGTCTTCGATGGTGAGCAGCCCGGCGGTGTGGCCGAACTCGTCGATGACGATGGCGATGTGATTGCGGTTGGAGCGAAAGTCGCGGAGCAGGTCGTTCAGCGCCTTCGACTCAGGCACGAAGAAGGCCTGCCGCAAGAGCGTGCGAAGGCTGAGGTCGGGCGAGCGCTGCAGCTTGAGCAGGTCCTTGGCCATCAGGATGCCGATGACGTTGTCGCGACGATCCTCGTAGACCGGAAAACGCGAGTGGCCGGCCCGGATGACGATGTGCAGGAGCTCGTCGTAATCGGCGTCGATGTCGAGCAGGTCCATGTGCTTGCTCGCCACCATGACGTCGCCCGCGGTCATGTCGGCCATGCGGATCACGCCCTCGAGCATCATGCGCGACTCGGGCTCGATCAGCTCTTTCTGCTCGGCGTCGGCGAGCGACTCCATCAACTCGTCGCGCGAGTCCGGTCCGGGTGCGACAAGGTCGACCAGCTTTCGAAGCAGGCTGCGCTTGTCGTGCGGGGCGGCACCCTTGTCGGCACCTCGGGAGGCGCGGGCGGCAGAAGACTCGGACATCGGGGGCGGGACCGGGCGGGCCGCAGGGCGGTGGAGCAGGGGCGGGCAAGCTTACCCGAACGTCGTATCCGCCCTGCCGGCGCGCCACCCGGAACGCCACCCGGCCGGCCCATGCGCGGGCTTGACACATCTGCTACCTTCAGAGGTTGTCAAAGAGGTGAACATTCCATGAGCCTGATCCCCGCCACCATCCTCACCGGCTTTCTCGGCTCCGGCAAGACGACGCTGCTCAAGCGGATCCTGACCGAGGCCCACGGCCAGAAGATCGCCGTCATCGAGAACGAGTTCGGCGAGGAGAACATCGACAACGAGATCCTGGTCCAGGACTCGAAGGAACAGATCATCCAGCTCAACAACGGCTGCGTCTGCTGCTCCATCCGCGAAGACCTGCGCACCACGCTGGCCGACCTGGCCGAAAAGAAGAGAAAGGGCGAGCTCGACTTCGACCGCGTCGTCATCGAGACCACCGGCCTGGCCGACCCGGGCCCCGTCGCGCAGACCTTCTTCATGGACGACGAGATCGCCGAGAGCTACCTGCTCGACTCCATCCTCACGCTCGTCGATGCCAAGCACGCCGACCAGCAGCTCGACTCGCGCCAGGAAGCTCGCCGCCAGATCGGCTTCGCCGACCAGATCTTCATCAGCAAGACCGATCTCGTCGACGACGAGACCGTGGAGGCCCTGATCCACCGCGTCAAGCACATGAACCCGCGCGCCAAGCAGACGAAGGTGAACTTCGGCGACGTGCCACTGAGTGACGTGTTCGACCTGAAAGGCTTCAATCTCAACGCCAAGCTCGACATCGACCCCGATTTCCTGAAGACCGACGACCACGCCGGTCACGACCACGGCAAGGGCAAAGGGCACGACCACGACGAGCACGACGAACACGCCGGGCACGATCACGCCCATGGCGAGCACTGCGACCACCCGCACCACCACGTTCACGACGACGACGTGAAATCATTCGTGTTTCGTGCCGACAAGCCCTTCGACGCTGGCAAGCTGGAGGATTTCCTCGGTGCCATCGTTCAGGTCTACGGCCCGAAGATGCTGCGATACAAGGGCGTGCTCCATATGAAGGGCGCCGATCGCAAGGTGATCTTCCAGGGCGTCCATCAGCTCATGGGCAGCGATCTGGGGCCCAAATGGCTGCCTGGGGAGAAGAAGCAGAGCAAGATGGTCTTCATCGGCATCGACATGCCGCAAGACATCCTCAAGCAGGGCCTGGAGCAGTGCCTGACCTGACGGACGAGGCCTGAGAAACAGGCGCAGTTTCTCGGCGCTGGCGTGACTACAATCCGCGGCGGTCAAAACGGGAGCCTTTGCCTCAGCGCGCTTTGCGAGTGAGGGCAAGGCGCCGTCGAGAGGAGACTCCGTGAGCACATCAGCGGTCAGGAAGACCCCCCAGAAAACGAGCGCCTCAATCAAGAAGGTGCCGCCTGCCAAGAAGGCTGCCCTCAAGAAGGCAGCTCCAGCCACACCGTCGCACGGCCGCTCCACCGTGCCCGCCAAGAAGACCTCACCGGCGCCCACGCGCCCGGCGGCGCACGCGCCGCCTGCACAGAAAGTTCCTTTGCCGAATACCGTTCCGAAGAAGACCCCCGACGCGAAGCCCGCGCCCGCCCCTAAGAAATCCGTCGCCACGAAGGCGCCGGCCGAGCTCCATCCGGTGTCTGAAGCGCCCAAACCGGCGCCTGCCCCAGCGGCTGCAAAGAAGGCCGTCCCCGCCAAGCCGCCCGCCGTCGCGAAAGTCGTCCAGCCGGCGCCGCCGCCGGTCGTCATGCCGCCCGGCGTCATTCCGCGCAAGCCGGGGCGCGGCACGCCCAAGTACTTCGTGGCGCCCGTGCAGGCACCGTTGCCGGCACCGACGTCGCGCTTCGCCGACCGCTTCGCGCCACCGCGGCCGCCGACCCGGCAGATGAACAAGCCGGAAGACAACCTGCCTCGCGCCGCGCACAAGGCCGATCCGAAGCTGGCCAACGCCTGGAAGACCAAGACCGGCCGGGAGCTCTCCGACGACGAGATCATGGCCATGCCGGAGGCCGAGTACATGAGCGACAAGCAGCTCGAGTTCTTCCGCATGAAGCTGCAGACGCTGAAGGACGACCTGCTCAGCAATGCCGGCGAGACCACGGAGCATCTGCGTGAAGACACCTCCATCGTTCCCGACCCCGCCGACAGGGCGACGATCGAGGAAGAGCACGCTCTCGAACTGCGCACGCGCGACCGCGAGCGCAAGCTTCTGAAGAAGATCTCGCAGTCGCTGGGCCGGATCGAGTCCGGCGAGTACGGTTTCTGTGACGAAACCGGCGAACCCATCGGGCTGGGCCGTTTGATCGCGCGACCCACCGCTACACTGTCCCTGGAAGCGCAACAGCGGCGCGAGCTGAAGCAGAAAATGTTCGGCGACTGACCGCAGCGCACGGGGTTCACCAAGGCCCGCACGGAGCCAGGCTTCGCATTCGCGAGCAGCCGCTTCGCTCAGGCACGCAATCCGATGGCGGAACAAAAAGACACGACGAGTTTCTTCCGCAAGGTCGTCAGGTTCGTCGCCAATCCGGCGACGGAATGGGCTGAGCTCGACGTCCCTGCCGAAGACACGCGCGAGAGCGACTACGCCAAGGGCGAGCTCAAGGCGATGATCGAACGCAAGCGCCGGAACGACTTTGTTCGCAAGCGCGAGTTCGACATGCTCCGGAAGGTGCGGCGCGAAGGCCTCACGGGCGAGCAACTCGCCGCGCTCGGCGGCTCGTCACGCATCGATGATTCGCAGCCGCGCATTTCCGATCAGCCTGTTCGTCAGGACGCCGGAGTCAAGGCGAAGATCGACGAGATCGAGCAGCAGATGGTGGGCGACAGCTACAACGGCAGCCCGCGCCGCACGCCCGAGTTCTACAACGCACCGACGCAGCCGGCGCCGATGGAAGGCATCGGCCGACCGTCGATGGCACCGGCCAGCAAAGCGGCCGCTCCCGCCCAGGGCGGCCGTGTCGAAGATTTCTCCATGCCCGCCGGCCCTGCGACCACGCCAGTGGTGCCGGCCGCCCCTGCGGTCATTCGGCCGCAGTCACTGGCTCCGATCCATCTCGAGATGCCGCCGGCCGAGGACTTCGGAAATGCCTTCACGGCGGCCAACGCCGAAGTCGCCCACGACCCGGACCTCGACGAAGCCGTGATCGCCTTCGCCAACGCCGACTTCGAGCAGTGCGAGCAGGCGCTGACCGGCCTCACCGGGCCCGCGGGCAGCCGTGCCCAGCATGCCGAGACCTGGCTCGTCGTCTTCGACCTCTATCGCGCCACCGGTCAGCAGCACAAGTTCGAAAGCCTGGCCATGGACTACGCCCAGCAGTTCGGCTGGTCGGCGCCGCAGTGGTTCTCGATGCCCAAGCTGGTCGCCGAGGCCGCCAGCGAAGAGCGGCCGACCAGTTCACGCATCGAAGGCCAGGTCGGCTGGGTCTGCCCGAGCCACCTCGATGCCGACGGCGTCGCTGAACTGGCCTCCCTGGCGCTGCAGATGCCACTGCCGTGGGTGTTCGACTGGAGCGCGATGCAGGGCATCGATGCCGAAGCGAGCGGGCGGCTGTCGGAGCTTTTCCGCAGCTGGATTCCGCAGGACCTCGACATGCGGTGGCTGTCGGGCGAGCGCCTCTTCATCGTCTTGCAGGAAGCGGCCCCCACTGGCGTGCGCGATGCCGATCCGGCGTTCTGGCAACTCCGGCTGGATGCGCTGCGCATGACGAACCGGCCCGACCAGTTCGACGAGGCCGCGATCGACTATTGCGTCACTTACGAGGTGTCGCCGCCTTCATGGGAGCCGGCCCGCTGCCTCGTGCGGATCAGCGGCTCCAACCAGGGCACGACGCAACCGCCGCTTTCGGTCGTGAGCGACGTCTCGACGAGCTTCCAGGAATCGCAGCTCTCCGACGACCCCGCCATGGTGCAGGTGGGCACGGTGGAGCTCTCGGGCCAGTTGGTCGGAGACATCGGCGCAACGCTGAAGAAGATGGACGGCGAGCTCGGTACGGCCAAGATCGTCAACGTCTCGTGCGCGCGCCTCATCCGCGTCGACTTCATCGCCGCGGGTGACCTGCTGAACTGGGTGCTGGCGCGCCGCGCCGAGAACCGAACCGTCAGCTTCATCGATGCCCACCGCATGGTCGCCCTCTTCTTCGGTGCCATGGGAATCAACGAGCACGCCAACGTCAAGGTCCGGACGATCTAGCGTTCGAGACTTGATCGGCAGGCCTCGCGCCACAATCTGGCGACGATGGAAAACTATCACGGCACGACGATCGTCAGCGTCCGGCGCGGCAATCTGGTCGCCCTCGGCGGCGACGGCCAGGTCACGATCGGCAACCTCGTGGCCAAGTCGACGGCCAAGAAGGTCAGGAAGCTGCACCACGACCGCGTGCTCGCCGGCTTTGCCGGGGCCACGGCCGACGCGTTCACGCTGTTCGAGCGCTTCGAGGCCAAGCTCGAGAAGCACCAGGGTCACCTGATCCGTTCGGCGATCGAGCTCACCAAGGACTGGCGCACCGACCGCGTGCTGCGCCGACTGGAGGCCATGCTGGCGGTGGCCGACCACGAGTCGTCGCTCATCATCACCGGCAACGGCGACGTCCTCGAACCGGAGTACGGCATCGTCTCGATCGGCTCCGGCGGCGCTTTCGCCGGTGCGGCGGCGCGGGCCCTGCTCCAGCACACCGAGATGGCGCCGCAAGACATCGTCAAGCGCTCGCTCGAGATCGCCGGCGATCTCTGCATCTACACGAATCAGAACCATACCTTGGTGACGCTCGAGCCATGACCGAAGTCCGATCCAGCATGACGCCGCAGGAGATCGTCTCCGAACTCGACCGCCACATCGTCGGCCAGCGCGGCGCCAAGCGCGCCGTCGCCATCGCCTTGCGCAACCGCTGGCGGCGCCAGCAGGTCGACGAGTCGATGCGCGCCGAGATCACTCCGAAGAACATCCTCATGATCGGGCCGACCGGCGTCGGCAAGACCGAGATCGCACGTCGACTGGCCCGGCTCGCCGACGCGCCCTTCATCAAGGTCGAGGCCACCAAGTTCACCGAGGTCGGCTACGTCGGCAAGGACGTCGACTCGATCATCCGAGACCTCGTCGACATGGCCGTCAAGCAGGAGCGCGAGACGGCGATGAAGCGGCAACGCTCTCGCGCCGAGGACGCTGCCGAGGAACGCATCCTCGAGGTGATCGTGCCCGGCTCTCGCAGCGAGCTCGGTCTCGCGGCTTCGCCTTCGGCCGACAACACGGCACGCCAGGTGATGCGCAAGCGCCTGCGCGAAGGCATGCTCGCCGACAAGGAGATCGAGATCGAGGTTGCCGAAGCCAAACCGGCGATGGAGATCATGGGCGCGCCGGGCATGGAAGAAATGACCGAGCAGCTGCGCGGGATGTTCGCCAACCTCGGTGGCGCCAAGAAGAAGCCGCGCAAGATGAAGATCGTCGACGCGCAGAAGATCCTCGTCGAGGAAGAGGCGGCCAAGCTCGTCAGCGACGACGACATCAAGATGGCCGCGCTCGCCAACGCCGAGCAGAACGGCATCGTCTTCATCGACGAGATCGACAAGGTCACTTCGCGTTCGGAGTCGCACGGTGCCGAGGTCTCGCGCCAGGGCGTGCAGCGCGACCTGCTGCCGCTGGTCGAGGGCACGACCGTGAACACCAAGTACGGCATGGTTCGCACCGATCACATCCTGTTCATCGCCTCGGGTGCCTTTCACCTCAGCAAGCCGAGCGATCTGATCCCCGAGCTGCAGGGGCGCTTTCCGATCCGTGTCGAGCTCGGCCCGCTCTCCGTCGACGACTTCGAGGCGATCCTGACGCAGACCCACGCCAGCCTCGTCAAGCAGTACACGTTGCTGCTCGCCACCGAAGGCGTGACGCTCGAGCTGGCGCCGGAGGCGATCCGCCGCCTCGCCCAGATCGCCTTCGACGTCAACGAGCGCACAGAAAACATCGGCGCCCGGCGGCTCTCGACGGTGATGGAGCGGCTGCTCGACGAGATCAGCTTCGACGCGCCGAACCGGGGGGGTCAGACGGTCCGGATCGACACCGCGGCAGTGGATGCCAAGCTGGCTGACCTGGCCAGGAACGAAGACCTCTCGCGATACATCCTGTAGGCGGCGCCGACCGCGCCGGCCTCGCTGAACCGGTTACTGCGAAACCTCGATGCGCACATCGGTCTTGACCGAGTTGGCGATATAGCAGGCCTCGTGGGCGTCGTGATGCAGGCGGTCGATGTCTTCCGCACTCGGCTGCCTGTCGCCGCCGAACGCGACCGCCGGACGAAGCGTGACCACCGTCATCGACATGCGACCCGTGCCGTCGCGCTCGAGCTGGCCGCTGGCGGCATCGACATAGCGATCGACGCAGAAGCCGCTGCGGGCCGCGAAGGCGAGGAAGAACAGCATGTGGCAGCTCGACAGCGCCGAGACGAAGGCCTCCTCGGGGTCGACCGCCGACTCGTCGGAATACGGCAGCGGCACGCTGTGCGGCGACGACGACCCCGCCACCGTGGCGCCACCGTCGAAACGCAGGTCATGGCGGCGGCTGTAGCGGCTGGCGAGAAAGTCTTCGCGGCTGGTGTCGCCACGCGACCAGACGGTGTCGGCGCGATAGGTCGTCATCCGGTCGTCAGGGTCAGAGGGCGAGCCGCTTCGACTGCAGTTGAAGAAGGCCTTCGAAGATCAGCGTCTCCACGGTCTCGAAGGGAAGGTCGGTCATGGTCGCCAGCTTCACGGCAGCACCGCCGCTCATGATCAGCGCCGGCGCCTCCCCGCAGCGCTGCACGATCTTGCGATGCATGCGCTCGACAGCACCGGCGATGGCATCGGCGCCGCCGCTCATCAGCGCGTCGCTGGTGTTGGTGGGGAAGTCGACGGCCTCCCCGGTCGGCGCCTTGAGGCCCGCCGTGCCCATCTCGAGGGCGCGCAGCATGAGGCCGAAGCCGGGCAGGATGAGGCCGCCGAGGAAATGGCCGCTGGCGTCGAGGGCATCGACGGTGACGGCAGTGCCGACCATGACGACGAGCGCCGGCCGGGCCGGGCCGCTGCCGAGGACGCGGTGGCGGGCGCCGACGAGCGCGACCCAGCGGTCGACGCCGAGGCGGTTGGGATGGTCGTAGCCGTTGACGACGCCGC
>JBDTCA010000139.1:0-11834 GCA_039923815.1 Caldimonas sp.
GCACCGACGCCCGTGCCGCTCAGTCCGTCGGGTACAGACGCTCGGTCGGGATCGTCGTCATGGCGCCACCGGGCAGCTGCCAGAACACATGCGCTGCCGCACCGCCCCTGCCCTGGAACCAGCGAACCTTGATCGGGTAGCGCTGGCCGGCGTTGAGAACGATCGGCAGGCTGGCCTGAGTGGCACCCTCTCCCTGGAAACCAAAACTGTCGATGACGAGCTGGCCGTCGACGGCCACCTGCATGCCGTCGTCGGTGGACCAGAAGAAGGTATACGGACCGGTGACCGGAGCTTCGATGAAGCCGGTCCAGACGACAGAATAGTTCTCGAGCTGGGACAGGGCGGTGTTCACAGGCCCCGTCTCGGTCCAGTTGTAGTCGGGCAGCGGATCGACGACGGTCTGCGCCAGTTCGCTTTCGTCGATCTGGGAAAAGTACTGCGCCATCAGGCCGGTGCCCGACGCGGGTGTCGTCGGAGCCAGGTGTGCGGTCGACGAGCCGGCCGCCGACCTGGCCCGCCGGGCGGCCCTGATCAACGGATCGGTGGCCGCCGCCTTGGTCATGTCCGTCAGGTCGAAGGAGGCCCAGACGAGGTTGTCGGCAGCGTTCAAGGCGTTTCGCAACGTCCCGCTCAACAGGTTCGGGTCGTTCGGAAACGAGTTGCCGTGGGCGCCGTCGAGTTCGCGAACGCCGAACGACACGTTGATCGATGTCGGCCATGCCGAACGAAGCGGCTCGCCGATGAAGACGCTGTCGGTCGCCATCGAGGCGATGCCCGTCTTGCGCCAGGCCTTCGAGGCTGCGAACTGTTCGCCGGTGCGCAGGCCGTAGTCCGTTCCCCCGTCGATCACCATCGAGCGGCTGCCCTTGCCTTCGATGAAGCCGGCGAAGAACGGACCGAGCAGCTGGCCGCCCGACGCACCGCAGAGCAGGTCGATCCTGCTGTCCGGCGGCTCGCGCGATTCGCAATTCACCAGGCTCGGCGGCGACTTTGCCTCGGCGCCGGCCGCACCGCGAAGCACGATCACCGCGGCATCGGGAAACTCGGCGACGATGGCCTCCATGACCTTCTTGCTGACGAGTTGGGTCTGGGCGCGGTACTCCTCGATCGTCCGGGTCTGGAACTTCAGGTCGTACGGATACGTGACGCGAAGGCCGAGAACGCTCTCGTTGTCGATGACGATGCCGACCAGGCCGGCGTCGCGCGCCACCTTCGCCAACCGGCCGACGTTGGCATACACCCCCGTCCAGTCGTCGAACGGATCGAGGTCGTGCTGCATCGACACGACGGCGAAGTTGAAGCGCAGGCGGGTGGGCTTGAGACCGTAGACCGGCGCCAGATCGGCCCCGATGGACGCGCTGCTCACCGCCGCGGCCTTCATCACGGCGTCGCCGGTGGTCGGCAGGCGCAGGAAGACGCCGTCGAAGGCGTCCAGCGTGGCATCGAGGGTGGCGAGGCGATCGTGAAGCGCGGTCGGTGTGACGGCGATGACGTCACGCTGATGGAGCATCAGCTTCTTGCCGGTGCGGAAGTCGCTGTAGAGCACCGCGCCGCCCTGCGGTCCCGGGCCGGCCTGGTAGGTGCCTTCGTCCCCGGTGGCGGCGGTGTCGCCACTGCTGCTGCCGCCACCACATGCCGCCAGCACACACGCCGCGAGGCATACCGTCAGTTGTCCAAGCTTCACTCTCGTCTCCCTTTGACTCGAGCGGAAAACTTTGACAGCGAGGCCGCTGAAGACCTGTAAGGCCTTTGTAAACGTTGAGGATGTGGGCTACGGCGCGATCCCGCTGGTCGGGATCGCTTCCGCAAAGAGTCGACTATTCACGGCGCGCCCGTTGCAGGCGCGCCGAATTCCGTCAGTCTTCGGACTTGCCGATCAGGGCCATCAGGCCGACGAGCACGGCGCCGACGGCGGCGATGCCCATCGCCGCTCGGGCCGGATCTTCCTTGGCGTAGCTGGTGACGGCGTCGATCTTCGGGCGCAGCTTGTCGACCATCGGCGCTGCCTGGTCGCGCAGGCTTTGCCAGGCATCGCTCATCGCATCGCTGGCACTGTCGGCGCCTGACTGGGCCCGCTTCTGGGTGTCGGCCGCGTATTTCTGCGCGTTGTCGGCGAACCTCTGGGTGGCGCCGAGCGCGTCGTTGGCAGCGCCGTGTGCGCGGTCGGAGAGGGCGAGGGCGGCTTCGCGGATGGTGGCCATCGTGGACGACGCTGCACCGCGTGCCTGCTCGGTCCGGCTGCCTGAACGCGACATGAGGGCAATCAGGCCCATCAAGGCGGCGCCGGTGGCCGCCGAAATGAGCAGAGCCCGCGTGGGCTCGTCGCGGGCATAGCTGGACACGGCGTCGAGTTGCGGACGCAGTTTCTGGACGACAGCATCGGTCTGCTCGCGCAGCTTTTTGAGCGCGGTCGACTCTGCATCGGCGGCGATGTCACTGACGGAAGGTTGGGCAGCAGTGGTGACCATGGCGCTCTCTCGAGAGGTAAGAGGTGGAAGCTTTGCGCAAAGACGCGCACCGAGCGGGAACCATATTTCACGGTCGTGGCATCAAGTGTGGGACAAGCCGGTGCGTCCGGGTAAGACAGCGCCGACGGTCGGCCGCCATCTGAAAAGGATCCCGTCAAAGCGCTCGGCGGCGATTGGGAACGGCCGGCGCACCTGGCCGGTGGCTGAACGGGTTGAACTGGCGCGGGCCGACCTCAGCTGGGTCCTGTCGCCCCGCCCGAGCGAGGCAGAAAGAGGACCCGATGAACGCGCCCCGGACCGAATCGCTGCAGACCCGCCTCGAAACCCTGATCGCCCTCTCGCGCCTGCTCCAGCGCGTGGAAACGAGCCCGGTGGCGATTGGCGCCGACCAGTACCGCGCCCTCGTCATTCAGCTGAAGGCGGCCCTTCTCGTCACGGTGCCCGAGCAGGCCATGAAGGCCATCCTCGACGCCCATCCCGCCACGGCGGAGCTCTACGAGAACCTGCACTACGAGTCGTCCGGCCTGTCGCGCTCACCGCTCGAGCGCTCGGTCGCGACCGAGATGCTGGCCTCGGAATGGATCCACAAGGCGGCCGGACGAAAGGGCTGAGCGCGGGGCGAGGCCGCGTCGGCGGCCAGCGCCTTGGCGCGGCTGTCGACACGGCCTGTCGACACGGTCAGAGCTTCGGGATGTGCAGCGTCTTGCTGACCATCAAGGTGCCCGACAGCGCGAACAGCAGCGCCAGCGGATGCAGCGTCGCGCCGAGCAGCGACCAGGCGCCGCCGTAGACCGCGTCGCCGATGCGGCCCTGCCAGGCAGCCCAGGCGAGCACCGCGGTGAGGACGACGCTGCTCGGGATCGGCGTGCCCTCGAAATACTTCACCTTGTCGCTGCCGGCCGAGAGCGTCTCGGCGGTGACGTTGTAGCGCGCCAGCCGGGACACACCGCAACAGACGAAATAGACAAGCACGAGCGCATCCCAGCCGCCGTTCAGGCCGCAGGCGAAGGCCAGCGCCGCCGGCGCGACACCGAACGAGATCACGTCGGCCAGCGAGTCGAGCTCGCGACCGAGCGCCGACGACGTCTGGCGCCAGCGCGCGATCCGGCCGTCGAGCACGTCGAACACGAACGCTGCCGGTGCGAAGGCGGCGGCGATCAGCAGGTCGCGGGCGTTGTGCGAGACCAGGAACACCATCGCCATGCCGACGCCGGCCACGCCACAGGCCGCATTGCCGAGCGTGAAGACATCGGCCAGGTGGAAGCCGCGGATCATCGAGAAGTGCTTGCCGC
The DNA here is from genome assembly GCA_039923815.1 of Caldimonas sp. Lineage (GTDB taxonomy): Bacteria > Pseudomonadota > Gammaproteobacteria > Burkholderiales > Burkholderiaceae_C > Schlegelella_A. The sequence goes on from JBDTCA010000139.1 coordinate 3,761, forward strand.
GCGTTGTCGCCGCGCTGTCGTTCGTCATGAGGGTTCCTCCATCGTGGCGGCGAGTGTTCGACATCGGCAGCGCTCTGTCTGCCAGCGATTTCCCACATCGCGACGCGCCCTTGCCGGCTCGTGTCCGGCGCCCCGGTCGACTCCACTGCGAAGTCACGCGGCCGAACTGAAGGACACGACATGAACTCATCCCGCCCGAGCCCCTCGGCCGACGATCAGCGCCGGGCCCTCGAGGAGTCAGAGCGCGCTGCCAGCGAGACGCAGCCAGGCAGCTTCAAGGACGAAGCCATCGACGAGAAGATCGTCGAGATCCCACCGGTCGGTCCCGACGCCAAACCGATCCGCGGGCTCGATCCGAAGTAGCGTTAGAAGGCGCAAGCAGAAGACGCCGGGCGCGAACGCCGCGCCTCCGGGCTCAGGAAGCGGCGAGGCCGCGTACGGCCGCGAAGGCTGCATCGAGACCCTGCGCGATGATCTTCTCCTTCCACTCGTCGGTGTCGGTGTAGAAGGCGTCGCGTACCTGACGCTTGATGTCGCGCCGCTGCGCCTCGTCGGTGTCCGGGTGGTCCTCGAGCCACTGGTCGGCGCGCAGCGCGTCGATCACCGCCGTTGGCGCAAGGGTGCCGTACTCCAGGGCCATGCCGGTGTAGACGGCCTGCGGGCATTCGTCGTATGCGGCTTCGAACATCATGCCGGTGAGCCGCGCCGACGTCGATGAACCGTCGTAGATCGACGTGACCTCACCCCACCAGGAGCGAGCGCGGGCGTAGGCAGCGGCATCGTCGCGGGCCGCGAAGATGCGCTCGCCGTGGCCGCTGGGGCCGAGCCCGGTGTGCAGGTCGATCCAGGCCAGCCGCTCGCAGCGCGCGCCGTGCTCGCGCAGAACCCGGCGCAGCGTGAGGTGGCTCCAGGTCGGCTCGGTGCCACCGTAGAAGAGGCCGTTCGGGTGGTGGAACTGGCCGCCGGAGACGGCCTGCATCAGCGCCTTCGAGCCATGCTCTTCGACGAATCGGTCGAGGCCGGCAGCCGTGTCGGCGTCGGGCGGCCAGGCGTCGGGCACGACCAGGGCGGCGATCTCGTCGTAGCGGGCGTTGCGCGCGGGTGCAACCGTGAAGTCGCGAAAGTTGCGGTTGAGGTCGACGTTCTCGTCCGTCGTTCGCCGCCACCACGAGAAGCCGTAGGGGTTGAGCGCGTGGATGTACAGCACGGCGACTCCGGCGCTCTTCGCGGCCTCGTGCCACTCGGCGTTCTCGAGCAGCGCGACCTGCACGCCCGAACCGCAGAAGCCCTCGACGCCGTGGCAGGCGCTGCTGATGATCAGCAGCGACCCGGCGTCGGCGGGGCCGGAGCGGGCGACGTCCATCGCCAGCGTCTCGCCGTCCCGGCCGCGCAGCGGGTGCAGATGCCTCTCGATGCCGAGGCGGCGCAGACTCGCCGCTGTGAGGAACTTCTCGCGTGACTCGGCGTACGTCTGCGCGAAGTAACGCGCGGCGCCGCTGCTCACGCTCGGGACTGCGCCAGCCAGGCCTCGGCCATTCGCACCCAGAGCGAACCGCCGAGAGGAATCAGGTCGTCGTTGAAGTCGTAGCTCGGGTTGTGCAGCATGCACGGGCCCATGCCGTGGCCCATGTCGCGGTGGTCACCGTCGCCGTTGCCGATGAGGAAGTAGCAGCCGGGCTTGTCCTGCAGGAAGTAGCTGAAGTCTTCCGAGCCCATGGTCGGCTCGAACTCGATGACGTTGTCGGCGCCGACCATGTCGGTCATCACCTTGCGCGCGAATGCGGTCTCGGCCGGATGGTTGATGGTCGGCGGGTAGTTGCGCTTGAATTCGAACTCGCATTCGGCGCCGAAGGCCGCGCAGGTGTGCTCGGCCATCGCCTGCATGCGCTCCTCGATCATGGCCAGCACCTCGAGGGTGAACGTGCGCACGGTGCCGCGGATCTCGCAGCTGTCGGGTATGACGTTGGTGGCCTCGCCGGCGTGGATCATCGTCACCGAAATGACGCCGGCATCGATCGGCCGCTTGTTGCGGCTGATGATGGTCTGGAAGGCACTCACCATCTGGCAGGCAACCGGCACCGGGTCGATGCCGTTGTGCGGCATGGCCGCATGCGCGCCCTTGCCGCGGACCACGATCCGGAATTCGTTGCTCGACGCAAACACGGGTCCGTTCTTCAGCGCGAACTGGCCGACGGCGAGGCCGGGCCAGTTGTGGGCGCCGAAGATCGCCTCCATCGGAAACTTCTCGAACAGACCGTCGTCGATCATCACGCGGGCACCCCCGCCGCCTTCTTCGGCGGGCTGGAAGATCAGGTAGACGGTGCCGTCGAAGTTGCGGTGCTTCGAGAGATGCTTGGCGGCCGCCAGCAGCATCGCGGTGTGGCCGTCGTGCCCGCACGCGTGCATCTTGCCCGGCGTCGTGCTCTTGTGGTCGAAGGTGTTGAACTCGGTGATCGGCAGCGCGTCGATGTCGGCGCGCAGGCCGACGGCGCGGTCGCTGCTGCCGTTCTTGAAGATGGCGACGATGCCCGTCTTGCCCAAGCCACGGTGGATCGGCACGCCCCACTCGGTGAGCTGCCTGGCGATCAGGTCGGAGGTGCGCTCTTCCTGGAAGCAGAGTTCGGGATGGGCATGGATGTCGCGGCGCAGGGCGGCGATCTGCGCCGCGTCGGCGAGGATGGATTCGATGACTTGCATGAGGTGCTCCTTGCTGCGCAAGTTTACGTCGCCGCACCGGGCCGAAGGGAGGGCCTGTGCCATAGTTTGACGATGACTTCGACGACGGTCCGTGCCGCCTGCCCGCACGATTGCCCCGACACCTGCGCCATGCTGGTCACGGTCGAGAACGGCGTCGCCGTCTCGGTCCGCGGCGACCCCGACCATCCGACCACGCAGGGCGCGCTCTGCACCAAGGTGTCGCGCTACACCGAGCGCACATATCACGCCGAGCGCGTGCTCCGGCCGATGAAGCGCGTCGGCCCCAAGGGTCTCGGCCGCTTCGAGCCGGTGACATGGCCGGAGGCGCTGGCCGATATCGCTGCGCGATTGCACCGCGTGGCCGGCTCCGACGGTGCCAACGCCGAGGCGATCGTGCCCTACAGCTTCGCCGGCACCATGGGCCTGGTGCAGGGCGAGAGCATGGCGCAGCGCTTCTTCCACCGCCTCGGCGCGTCGCGGCTGGACCGCACGATCTGCGCCACGGCCGGCGGCGAGTCGCTGGCCGCGACCTACGGCGCCAAGGTCGGCATGCACGTCGAGCACTTCGTCGAGAGCCGCCTGATCGTCATCTGGGGCAGCAACTCGATCACCTCGAACCTGCACTTCTGGACCTATGCGCAGGAGGCCAAGCGGGCCGGTGCCAGGCTGATCTGCATCGACCCGCGGCGAACCGACACGGCGGCGAAGTGCCATGAGCACATCGCTCTCATGCCGGGCAGCGACGGCGCCCTGGCCCTCGGCGTCATGCACGAGCTCGTCGTCAACGACTGGCTCGATCACGACTACATCGAGCGCCACGTCGATGGCTGGCAAGCGATGCGCGAGCGGGCGCTGCAGTGGCCGCCCGAGCGCGCAGCAGCCACCTGCGGCATCGACGCCGCCCAGGTGCGCGCGCTGGCCCGCGACTACGGCACCACGAAGCCGGCCGCGATCCGCCTCAACTACGGCATGCAGCGCGCGCGTGGCGGCGGCAATGCGACGCGGCTGATCGCGATCCTGCCGTGCCTCGTCGGCGCCTGGCGGCACCGGGCCGGCGGCCTGCTGCTCTCGGCTTCGGGCTGGTTTCGCCACGCCCGCAACGACGTCGCGCTGCAGCGGCCCGACCTGCTTGCACGCTCGGCGGTGCGCCGGCCACGCACCATCAACATGACGACGATCGGCGACGACCTCCTGCGCGGCGGCGGCGAGCGGCTCGCCGACGGCACCCCGTTCGGCCCGAGGATCGAGGCGCTCGTCGTCTACAACAGCAACCCGGTCTCAATCGCGCCCGAATCGGCCAAGGTGGTGCGCGGCTTCGCCCGCGACGACCTCTTCACGGTGGTGCTCGAGCACTTCATGACCGACACCGCCGACTACGCCGACTACGTGTTGCCGGCGACGACCCAACTCGAGCACCTCGACGTCCATACCGCCTACGGCCACACCTACGCGCTCGTCAACGAGGCGGCGGTCGCGCCGCTCGGCGAGGCCAAGCCGAACACGCAGATCTTTCGCGAGCTGGCCGCCGCGATGGGCTTCGACGACGCCTGCTTCGCCGACACCGACGAGACGCTGGCCCGCGCCGCATTCCACGCGCCGGCCGACGGCGGCATCGACTTCGACCAGCTTCGCGCCGGCGGCTGGATCAAGCTCGACGTGCCGGAAGCGCCGTTCGCGAACGGCGGCTTTCCGACCCCCAGCGGCAAGTGCCGGATCGTCGTGCCCGGGCTCGATCTGCCCGACTACCTCCCGAACCACGAGTCGGCGGCCAGCACGCCGGCGCTGCACGCGCTGTTTCCGCTGGCGATGATCTCGCCGCCGGCGCGCAACTTCCTCAACTCGACCTTCGTCAACGTCAAGAGCCTGCGTGCGATCGAGGGCGAGCCCGTGCTCGAGATCTCCGCCGCCGATGCCGGCCCGCGCGGCATCCTCTCGGGCGCCGTCGTACGTGTCTTCAACGGGCGCGGCAGCGTCCTCAGCAGGGCGGTGGTCGGCGGGCGGGCCCGGGCCGGGGTCGTCAACGGTCTCGGCATCTGGTGGCGCAAGCTGGGCCGCGACGGCAAGAACGTCAACGAGCTGACGCACCAGGGGCTGACCGACATCGGCCGGGCGCCGACCTTCTACGACTGCCTCGTCGAGGTCGAGCTCGCCGAGGCGGCGCCCGTCACGGCGGTGGCCGCAGGCGTGGCCACGCCCGCGTGAGGCGTGGCAGGTTGATGGCGGGACTCGGCGCCGGCGGGCTGCTCGCGGTCGCACTCATCGCCGGCGCCACGGTCTGCGCCACCTCCGGCTGCAGCACGCTGGGCTACTACGCCCAGTCGGCGCGCGGCCACCTCGGCGTCGTCGCGGCGGCGCGACCGGTGAGCGACTGGCTCGCCGATGCCCGGACGCCGCCGAAGCTGAAGGAGCAGTTGGCCCTGTCGCAGCGAATGCGCGACTTCGCCAGCACCGAGCTCGCCGAGCCCGACAACGCCAGCTACCGCCGCTACGCCGACCTGCACCGTTCGGCCGCCGTCTGGAACGTCGTCGCCGCGCCCGAGCTGAGCCTGGTGCTGAAGACGTGGTGCTTCGCCGTCGTCGGCTGCGTCGGCTACCGCGGCTACTACGAGGAGGCCGCCGCCGCCGCCGAAGCCGAATCGCTGCGCAGGCAAGGCCTGGAGGTCGCGGTGTATCCGGTGCCTGCCTATTCCACGCTCGGCAAGCTGCCGGGGCGCTGGTTCGCCGATCCGCTGCTGAACACCTTCATCGACTATCCCGAGGCCGACCTCGCGAGCCTCGTCTTCCACGAGCTCGCGCACCAGATTGCGTTCGCGCCCGGCGACACCCAGTTCAACGAGTCGTTCGCGACCACGGTGGAAACAATCGGCAGCGAACGCTGGTTGGCCGCGCATGCGAGCGCCGAGGTTCGCGCCGAGCACGCGCGCGTCGAGTCGCGCCGTGCCGACTTTCGCGAATTGACGCTGCGCTACCGCGGCCGCCTGCAGGCGCTCTACACCGGCCCGGAAAGCGACGATGCGAAGCGCGAGGGCAAGGCCGTGCTGTTCGCGGCGATGCGGGCCGAGCACGCGGCGCTCAAGGTCGCGCGATGGAACGGCTACGGCGGCTACGACCGCTGGTTCGCGCACGCCGACAATGCCTCGCTCGGCGTGCTCGCGGCCTACAACCAGCTGGTGCCGGATTTCGAGCGGCTGTTCGAGCGCGAAGGCCGCGACTTCCCGCGTTTCTACGGCGAGGTTCGCCGGCTGGCGGCATTGCCGATGGCCGACCGCCGCCGCGCGCTTGCGGCAGGTCCGCTTCCTGCCAGTTCCGCATCCACCTCATCTCCCTGACGCGCAGCCATGGCCGACATCCACATCCACCGCGACCACACCCTCGGCCTGGCCAAGGCCCGCAAGATGGCCTGGCAATGGGCCGAGACCGCCGAGCAGAAGTTCGACATGGCGTGCACCGTCGTCGAAGGCGACGACCGCGACGTCGTCGAGTTCACGCGCGCGGGCGTCACCGGTCAGCTCGTGGTCGATGCCGATTCGTTCGACCTCACTGCCAGGCTCGGCTTCCTGCTCGGCGCCTTCAGCGGCCGGATCGAGTCGGAGATCGAGTCCAACCTCGACGCGCTGCTCGCCGCGGCGCCGGCACCGTCGAGAGCGACCGCGAACACGACCGCGAAGTCCGCAAAGCCGGCGGCCAAGGCGCCTGCAAAGACCCGCACCACACCGCGCCGTTCCTGACCCTGGCGCGGCGTCCACTGCACCGATGGCCACCAGCCTGCTCGCCCTCCTCGACGACGTCGCGTCGATCCTCGACGACGTCTCCGTACTGACGAAAGTGGCGGCCGGCAAGACGGTCGGCGTGCTCGGCGACGACCTCGCGCTCAATGCCCAGCAGGTCGCCGGCGTGCGCGCCGAGCGCGAGCTGCCGGTCGTGTGGGCGGTGGCCAAGGGATCGTTCCTGAACAAGGCGATCCTGGTCCCGGCGGCGCTCGCCATCAGCGCCGTTGCACCGTGGCTGGTGACGCCGCTGCTGATGGTGGGTGGCGCGTTCCTCTGCTATGAAGGTTTCGAGAAGCTCGCCCATCGCTTCCTGCAGGGCCATGACGACGACCAGGCCCATGGGGCCGTGCTCACCGGCGCGCTGGCCGATCCGGCCGCGGACCTTGCAGTCATCGAGAAAGACAAGATCAAGGGCGCGATTCGGACCGACTTCGTGCTCTCGGCCGAGATCATCGCCATCACGCTCGGCACCGTCGCCCACCAGCCGTTGATCACGCAGTTCGCAGTGCTGACGGCCATCGCGATCGTGATGACCGTCGGCGTCTACGGTTTCGTCGCGGGCATCGTCAAGCTGGACGACGGTGGCCTGGCACTGACGCGCAGGCCGGGTCGCACCGCGCAGGCGGTCGGCCGTGCGATCCTCGTCAGCGCGCCGGTGCTGATGAAGCTGCTCACGATCGTGGGCACCGCGGCGATGTTCCTCGTCGGCGGCGGCATCCTCGTGCACGGCGTGGCGCCGCTGCGCCATGCCATCGAGGCCGTGGGAGCGCGCCTGGGCGACATCGCCGGAATCGGCGGCGTGCTGCGCGCCGTGGTGCCGACCCTGCTCGACGGCATGGCCGGGATCATTGCCGGCGGGCTCGTGCTTGGCGCGGTCGTGCTGGCCAGGCGGCTGTTCGCCAGGCGCGGCGCCTAGCCGGGCCGGGTCATTTCAGGGATTCGATCAGGTCGACGTACTCCTGCATGGCGTCGTCGGTGCTCTTGCCAGCGAGGCCGTTCCAGGCGTCCCACTTGGCGCGGCCGACCATGTCCGAAAAGCCCGGGCGCGTGCCGTCGGCGTCGCCACTCGAGGCTTGCTTGTAGAGCGCGTAGAGCTTGAGCAAGGTCATGTTGTCGGGCTTGTCGGGCAAGCTCTTCGACTCTGCGACGGCTTGCTCGAACGTTGCCTTGAGGTCGGCCATGGCTGCCTTTCGTGGGTGATCGCGTAGTGAAAGTCGCGATTGACGGCGCCGATGTTACCCAGCATCTTGGCGGCCCTTTTCGAGCGAGCCACCACCCGATGACGACGACGCCAGCTGCCAGTCGCGAGCGCATGTCGCGCGTCGACACCGCGTGGCTGCGCATGGACAACGACGTCAACCTGATGATGATCGTCGGGGTGTGGCTGCTGCGGCCGAAGATCGGCTACGCGGCGCTGTGCAGGCGCATCGAGGACAAGCTGCTCAAGTACGACCGCTTCCGCCAGGTCGTGCAGCGCGAGGGCGATGGTGCCCACTGGTGCGACGACGGCAGCTTCGACATCCATCACCACGTCGTTCGCGAAAAGCTCGTGCGCGCGCAGGGCCAGAGCGAGCGCGCGGCGCTGCAGGCGCGCGCCGGCGAACTCG
>JBDTCA010000140.1:0-8406 GCA_039923815.1 Caldimonas sp.
CCATGCCCGCGCCCGGCCACACGCCCGGCCACACTGTCTTCGCGGTCGAGTCGAAGGGCCAGAAGCTGATGCTCTGGGGCGACCTCGTGCATGTGGCCGCGGTGCAGTTCGCCGAGCCCGCGGTGACGATCGCGTTCGACACCGACAGTCAGGCCGCCGCCGCGCAGAGAAAGCTGGCTTACGCCGATGCCGCGAAGCAGGGCTATTGGGTCGGTGCGGCGCACCTGTCGTTTCCGGGCCTCGGGCACGTGCGCGCCGACGGCGACGCCTACATGTGGGTGCCGGCCAACTACCGCACGCCGCGCTGACCGCTCAGGCCGCTTTGCGCGCCCCGGCGATCGGCGCCTTGGTGCTCAAGCCGGCGAGGTAGCCGTCGAGGATTCGGGTACCGGCATCGACGAGGTCGAAGGCTTCCGGATCGAGCATCCAGTTCTGCATCAGACCTTCGACCATGGCGTGCAGGCCGATCGCGGCCAGGCGGGCCGGGATGCGCTTGCCGAGCAGGCCGCGGCGCATGGCCAGCCGCAGGCCGCGCTCGACGTCGCCGAGGCACTCGTTGCGTATCGCCAGCCGCCGGTTGCGCACCGCGACGAGCTCGCCGACGTACTCGACCTTGTGGATGGCGATCTCGAAGACCCGCCGCGCCTGCGGGTCGGACACGGTGGTGCGCAGCGCATCGATGAAGCTGCGGCGGATGGTCTCGATCGGGTCGGCATGGCTTGGCTCGGCACTTGCTCTTACCGCGGTCTCCATCGGCAGCGTGACGCGTTCCATCATGGCGTTGAAGAGATCGGCCTTGTCCTCGAAGTGCCAGTAGATGGCGCCACGGGTCACGCCGGCGGCCTCGGCGATGTGATGCAGCGAGGTTCGCGACACGCCGTGGGCCTCGAAAAGAAGCTCGGCGGCGTCGAGGATCCGGCTGCGCGTCGCCAGCGCTTCTTCCTTGGTGTGGCGGGCCATGTCGGCGTCGTGCTCCTCTTACATTCAGCTATGTATGTATACTAGCAGACGCCTTGCGCTTTCGCCGCGCCGGTGTTCCCAGATTCAATTGAAGGGTTCGTGCATGTTCGCGTTGAACACCATCTCGCTGCAGCCGGCAGCCGCCGGTCGCGCCGGCCGCGTTCTTGTCGCGCTGACGGCCGCGGCCGCCCTGCTCGCCGCCTGCGGGCCGAAGCCCGGTGCGCCTGGCGCCGGTCCGGCGGGTGCCGGCGCGCCGCCGCCGGCCGAGGTCGGCGTCGTCACGGTGGAACCGCGCGCGGTCGGGCTCGCCACCGAGCTGCCCGGCCGGCTCGAAGCGTCGCGGGTCGCGCAGGTGCGTGCGCGGGTCGCCGGCATCCTGCAAAAGCGCCTCTTCACCGAAGGCAGCGACGTCAAGGCCGGCCAGCCGCTGTTCACGATCGACTCGGCGCCGTACCGGGCCGGTGCCGCCAGTGCCCAGGCCACGCTGGCGCGGGCCCAGGCCGCGCTCACCCAGGCGACGTCGCAGGCCGAGCGCTACAAGCCGCTCCTCGAAGCCAACGCCATCAGAAAGCAGGACTACGTCAACGCCGTGGCCGCACAGAAGACCGCCGAGGCCGACGTCGCCGCCGCACGCGCCACCGTGCAGACCGCCCAGATCAACCTGGGCTATGCCTCGGTCGCGGCTCCGATCTCGGGCCGCATCGGCCGGGCGCTCGTCACGGAAGGCTCGCTGGTCGGCCAGGGCGAGGCGACACCGCTCGCGATCGTCCAGCAGATCAACCCGATGTACGTCAACTTCACGCAGTCGACGACCGACGTGCTGCGCCTTCGCAAGGCGGTCGCGAGCGGCCAGTTCAAGCGAGCCGGCGGCGACGGCGCCACCGTCCGGGTGATCCTCGAAGACGGCAGCGACTACGGCCAGCCCGGCAAGCTGCTCTTCTCCGACCTCACCGTCGACCCGACCTCCGGCCAGATCACCCTGCGCGCCGAAGTGCCCAACGCCGCCGGCCTGCTGCTGCCGGGCATGTACGTGCGCGTGCGTTTGGAGCAGGCCCAGGCCCAGGCCGGAATCGTGGTGCCGCAGCAGGCCGTCACGCGCGGCTCGACCGGTGACAGCGTGATGGTCGTCAGTGCCGACGGCAAGGTCATGCCGCGGCCGGTCAAGATCGGCTCGGCGGTCGACGGCCGGTGGGTCGTGCTCGACGGTCTCAAGGCGGGCGAGATGGTGATGGTCGACGGCTTCCAGAAGCTGCGTGGCAATGCGCCGGTCAAGCCGGTGCCGTGGCAGCCGATCGCTGCCAGTGCGCCGGCCAGTTCGGCGCCGGGTGGCATGCCGCCGGGCGCGTCGGCGCCGGCCGCCGCCGCCTCGCGTTCCTGAGCCGCCCGCCATGGCCCAGTTCTTCATCGACCGACCCATCTTCGCGTGGGTGATCGCGCTGTTCATCATGCTGCTCGGCGGCGTCGCCATCAAGCAGCTGCCGGTCGCCCAGTACCCCACGGTCGCGCCGCCTTCGATCGTCCTCACCGCGACCTATCCCGGCGCTTCGGCACAGACCCTCGAAGACAGCGTGATCAGCGTCATCGAGCAGGAGATGAACGGCTCGCCCGGCCTCATCTACATGGAATCGGTGAGCCAGGCCAACGGTGTCGGCTCGATCACGCTGACCTTCGAGTCGGGCACCGACGCCAACCTCGCCCAGGTCGACGTCCAGAACCGCCTGAGCCGCGCCTCGCCTCGTCTGCCTGCGGCCGTCACGCAGCAGGGTGTTCGCGTCGACAAGGCACGCGCCAACTTCCTGCTCTTCACCATCCTGTCGAGCGACAACCCGGCGCTCGACCCGGTGGCGCTCGGTGACTACGCATCGCGCACCGTGCTGCCCGAACTGCAGCGCATTCCCGGCGTCGGTCAGGCCCAGCTGTTCGGCACCGAACGCTCGATGCGGATCTGGATCGACCCGGCCAAGCTGGTCGGCTTCAACCTGACGCCGACCGACGTCAACGCCGCCATCCGCGCCCAGAACGCGCAGGTCTCGTCGGGCACCATCGGCGACCTGCCGATCGCTGCCGGGCAGACCACCTTCGCCACCGTGGTCGTCAGCGGCCAGCTCACGAGCGTCGAGCAGTTCGGCGACATCGTGCTGCGCGCCAACACCGACGGCTCGGCCGTGCACCTGCGCGACGTCGCCCGCATCGAACTCGGGGCCCAGAACTACGGCACCTCGGCGCGACTTAACGGCAAGCCCTCGACCGGCATCGGCGTGCAGCTGTCACCGACGGGCAATGCCCTCGCCACCGCCACCGCGGTGCGCAAGCGCATGACCGAGCTGGCCGCCTACTTCCCGGCCGGCGTGAAGTGGGACATCCCTTACGACAGCTCCAAGTTCGTCAAGATCTCCATCAGTCAGGTCGTCGAGACGCTGATCGAGGCGGTGATCCTGGTCTTCCTGGTGATGTACCTGTTCCTTCAGAACCTGCGCTACACGCTGATCCCGACGATCGTGGTGCCGGTCGCGCTGCTCGGCGCATTCGGCGTGATGTTCGCGTTCGGATACTCGATCAACGTGCTGACGATGTTCGCCATGGTGCTCGCGGTCGGCATCCTGGTCGACGATGCGATCGTCGTCATCGAGAACGTCGAACGCATCATGAGCGAGGAGGGTCTGAGTCCGCGCGACGCCACCAAGAAGGCCATGGGCCAGATCACCGCGGCGTTGATCGGCATCACCGTCACCCTGGTCTCGGTGTTCCTGCCGATGGCCTTCTTCAGCGGCTCGGTCGGCAACATCTATCGCCAGTTCTCGCTCGTGATGGTGAGCGCGATGCTGTTCTCGGTGTTCCTCGCCAATTCGCTCACGCCGGCGCTGTGCGCCACGTTCCTCAAGCCGGTCGAGGCCGGCCACAAGCACGCGAGCAAGGGCTTCTTCGGCTGGTTCAACCGCGGCTTCTCCGCGACGACGCACGGCTACGAGAGCACGATCGCGAAGATGCTCCGCCGAACCGGTCGATTCATGCTCCTGTTCGTGGTGATCGTTGGCGTCGTCGGCTGGATGTACGTGCGCATGCCGGCTTCCTTCCTGCCCAACGAAGACCAGGGCTACATCATCGCCAACGTTCAGCTGCCACCGGGCGCGACGCAGGAACGCACGCTCGCCGTGATGGTGCAGGCCGAGAAGTTCTTCCTGGCCCAGCCCGAGGTCGACAAGATGGTCAGCGTGCTCGGCTTCAGCTTCTCCGGCAACGGACAGAACGCGGCACTGGCGTTCATTCCGCTCAAGCCCTGGGGGGAACGAAAGGGCGCCGAGCATTCGGCTCAGGCACTGGCCGGCCGGGGCTTCGCCGCCCTCTCCCACGTGCGCGACGCGTTCATCTTCGTCCTCAGCCCGCCACCCATTCCCGAGCTCGGCAGTGCCACCGGCTTCACGTTCCGGCTTCAGGATCGCGGCAGCAACGGTCACGCGGCCCTGCTCGCCGCCCGCAACCAGATGCTCGGCATGGCCGCGCAGAGCAAGATCCTCGCGGGGGTGCGACCCGACGGCCTCGAAGATGCGCCGCAACTTCAGCTCGACATCGACCGCGATCGCGCCAGCGCACTGGGCGTCTCCTTCGACAGCATCAACTCGGTGCTGTCCACTTCGCTCGGCTCGGCGTACATCAACGACTTTCCGAACGCCGGCCGGCTGCAGCGGGTGATCGTCCAGGCCGATGCCCCCTATCGCATGCAGCCGGAAGACCTGCTCAAGCTGAACATGCTCAACAACAAGGGCACGCTGGTGCCGATGTCGGCATTCGCCACGACGCGCTGGATCACCGGCCCGATGCAGACGGTGCGCTACAACGGCTATCCGACGATGCGCCTGGCCGGTGACGCGGCGCCGGGCTACAGCACCGGCGACGCGATGAACGAGATGGAGGCCCTGGCGGCCAAGCTGCCGGCGGGCTTTGCCTTCGAATGGACCGGGCAGTCGCGCGAGGAAAGGCTCTCCGGCTCGACCGCGACCATCCTGCTCGGCTTTTCCCTGCTCGCCGTCTTTCTGTGTCTGGCGGCGTTGTACGAGAGCTGGACCATCCCGCTTGCGGTGCTGCTGGCGGTGCCGCTCGGCGTGCTCGGCGCCGTGCTCGGCGCGACCATGCGCGACATGCCCAACGACGTGTTCTTCAAGGTTGGCCTGATCACCGTGATCGGCCTCTCGGCGAAAAACGCCATCCTCATCATCGAGTTCGCGAAGGATCTCTACAACGGCGGCATGGGCCTCGTCGAGGCGACGCTGAAGGCGGTGCACCTGCGCTTCCGGCCGATCCTGATGACCTCGATCGCGTTCATCCTCGGCGTGCTGCCGCTGGTGATCTCGTCGGGTGCCGGCTCCGCCAGCCAGCGCGCCATCGGCACCGGCGTGATGGGCGGCATGATCACTGCCACCGTGTTCGCCGTCTTCTTCGTGCCGGTGTTCTTCGTCGTCGTTCGCAGTCTTTTCAAGGGCCGGCCGCGGTCGACCGCCACGGCACCCGCGGCAACGTCGACCCCACCACCCGCCACACCCGCTCAGGAAGGTGGCCATGCATAACGCCCGCCGTACTCTCGTCGCTTGCGTGCTGCCTGCGGCTGTGGCCATGCTGGCCGGCTGCTCTTCGCTGATTCCGAACTACCAACGCCCGCCCGCCCCGATTCCGGCCACCTATGCGCCCGAGATGACGCCCGCCGCGGCTGCCGGCGCCGAGGCCGCCGCCGACATCGAGTGGCAGCGTTTCTTCGCCGACCCGCGCCTGCGGCGGCTCATCGCGCTGGCGCTGCAGAACAACCGCGACCTGCGCGTCGCCGCGCTGAACATCGAGCAGGCGCTGGCCACCTATCAGATTCGCCGCGCCGACAGTTTCCCCACCGTCGGCGTCGGCGGCACGGCATCACGCGCGGCCGTGGGCCGAGGCACGCTCGCCACCACGTATGCGGTGGGCCTGGCCGTCACCGGCTACGAGCTCGACCTGTTCGGGCGGGTCCAGAACCTGAGTCAGGCGGCACTGGCGCAATACCTCGCCACGGCCGAGGCGCGCAAGTCGGTGCAGCTCAGCCTGATCGGCAACGTCGCCACCACGTATCTCAACGTCCTCGCCGACGACGAGCTGCTGCGCGTTACGCGCCAGGCGCTGGCCACGCGCGAAGAGTCGACGCGGCTGACCAAGCTCCGCTTCGACAACGGCGCCACCTCCGAGCTCGACTACCAGCAGGCGGTGTCGCTGCTCGAGGGTGCGCGCGTCTCGCTGGCGCAGTCTCTTCGCCAGAAGGCGCTCGACGAGAACGCGCTCGTGCTGCTGATCGGCCAGGCGCTGCCTGTCGATCTGCCCGGGCCGTTGCCGCTCGGTGCGCAGCAGGTGCCGATCGACCTGCCCGCCGGCCTGCCCTCCGAGCTGCTGGCGCGTCGGCCCGACATCCGCTCGGCCGAGCAGCAGCTGCTCGCTGCCAACGCCAACATCGGCGCCGCGCGTGCCGCCTTCTTCCCGCGCATTTCGTTGACGGCGAACCTGGGCTCGGCGAGCACCGAGCTTTCGGGTCTGTTCAAGGGCGGAACGTTCGCGCTCACCGGCACCGCGCAACTGCTGCAACCGATCTTCGACGCTGGCCGCAACCGCGCCAACCTCGACGTCGCGAAGGTCAACCGCGACATCGCCGTCGCCCAGTACGAGAAGTCGATCCAGACCTCGTTTCGCGAGGTGTCCGACGCGCTCGCCGGTCGCGCCACGCTGGGCGAGCAGTTGCGCGCACAGACGGCGCAGACCCAGGCGCTGGCCGTCACCTATCGCCTGGCCGATCTGCGCTACCGCGCCGGCGCCTCGAGCTACCTCGACGCGCTCGACGCCCAGAGATCGCTCTTCACGGCACAGCAGGCGTTGGTGCAGACGCAGGCGCTGCAGCTGCAGAATCTGATCGCGCTCTATCGCGTCCTCGGCGGCGGCTGGCGAGAAGGCCTGGAACCTGCCGACCAGCTCGTGCCGACGACCTCGCCGCTGGCGACGCCGACGCCGTTCGCCAGCACGGGCGACATGCGCAACTCCAGCAGCGCGGCTGCAGCGCCGCGCTGACCCTGCACAGCGCTGATCAGATCGTCGCGGCCGGCGTCAGCGGGTCGAACTCGCCGATGTGCTTGCCCTTCCAGGCGGCGATCGCCGCGGTCATCTCACCGGTGTCGAAGATCGCGCTCTGCAGCAGCGTCATGTGCTCGAGCGCGGATGCGGTCGAATGGTCGCGGGCATGGTTGAGCGAGAGCTTGCTGCCGGCGATGGCGAGAGGCGACTTCGAGGCGATCGTCTGCGCAAGCGCCATCGCACGGTCGAGCAGCGATCCGGCATCGGCCATCACCGCATTGACGAGGCCGACGGCCAGGGCGCGCTCGGCGCCGAGGCGCTCGCCCGTGTAGGCCATCTCGCGGGCGACGCCTTGCGGCACGATCTTGGGCAGGCGCTGCAGCACGCCGAGGTCGGCGGCCATGCCGATCGAGATCTCCTGCACGGTGAAGAACGCGTCGGCGCTGCAAAGCCGGATGTCGCAGGCGGTGGCCAGGTCGAGGGCGCCGCCGATGCAGCCGCCCTGAATGGCACAGATGATCGGAAAGCGGGCTTCGTCGAGGGCGGTGAAGCAGTCCATGAGCCGGCGCAGCGACTGCTGGAAGGTGAGCCGCTCGCGTGCCGTCGTGGCCGCCATCGGCAGGTCGGTGCCGGCGAAGACATCGAGCGACATCCCCGCCGAGAAATGCTTGCCGGTCGACGAGATCACGAGCGCGCGCGTGGCGCCGGCGTCGTCGAGGCCGCGCACGGCGTCGCGCAGTGCCGGGAAGAACGCAGGCGTCATCGTGTTCATGCGCTCGGGCCGGTTCAGCGTCAGGTGAGCGATGACGCCGTCGTGCGAGAGGTCGAAGAATTCGTTCGGGTTCATGGTGCAGCCAGTAGGGGCAGGGCGAACGATTCTGAACCCTCGTCGATCCCGGCTCGATAGACTTCGACTTCCGTTTTCGAGGAGCTCGCCATGAACGCACGCGACCCGCTGCAACCCATCCGCCGCGACGAAGCCGAGGCCATCGGCCGCTTCACCGACCGAATCTGGGACGACGAGATCGTTCCGCAGATCACGAAGTACATCGAGATCCCCGCCAAGAGCCCGATGTTCGATGCCGACTGGCAGGCGCACGGTCACATCGACCGCGTGGTGCGCGATGCAGCGGCCTGGGTCGAGCGGCAGAACGTCGCCGGCATGAAGCTCGAAGTCATCCGGCTCGAAGGTCGCACGCCCGTGATCTTCTTCGAGGTGCCCGCCACCCGGCCGGGCGGCAATGACAGCGATGCCGAGACGATCTGCCTCTACGGCCACCTCGACAAGCAGCCCGAGTTCAACGGCTGGAAGAATGGCTACGGCCCGTGGACGCCGCGCTACGAGAACGGCCTGCTCTACGGCCGCGGCGG
>JBDTCA010000141.1:0-7223 GCA_039923815.1 Caldimonas sp.
CGCTGCGAGTCAAGTCGGTCCGGCCCGATAGCGACGAAGCCGTCATCGTTTCCTTCGACGTGCCGCGTGAGCTTGCCGAGCAGTTCCGGTTCACTCACGGCCAGCACTTGACGCTGCGCGAGACGGTCGACGGCAGCGATGAGCGGCGGTCCTATTCGATTTGCGCGGGCGCCTTCGAAGGCGAGCTCCGGGTCGGCGTCCGCAAGGTGCCGGGCGGGCGCTTCTCGACCTGGATCAACGAGAGCCTGAAGGCCGGCGACACCCTGCAGGTGATGACGCCTGAAGGCCGCTTCTTCGTGCCACTGGATCCGGGCTCGTCACGCCACTACCTCGGCATCGCCGGTGGCAGCGGCATCACACCGATCCTGTCGATCATGAAGACGGTGCTCGCTGCCGAGCCGCACTCCCGCTTCACGCTGATCTACGGCAACCGCAAGCAGCGTTCGACGATGTTCCTCGAGGAGCTCGAGGATCTCAAGAACCGCTATCTGTCGCGCCTCACCCTGCACCTCGTGTTCTCGCAGGAGAACACGGACCTGCCCCTCTACGGCGGCCGGCTGACCCGCGACAAGGTCGGCGAGTTCCTCCGCAGCGTGGTCGATGCAGGTGACCTCGACCACGCGTTCGTCTGCGGCCCGCACGGCGTCAACGACGAGGCCGAGGCGGCGCTGCTCGGCGCCGGCGTCGCCGCCGAGAAGATCCACATCGAGCGCTTCGGCGTGCCGGGCGATGGCGGCGCCGTCGCAGCGCCGCAGGCCGCGCGCGCGGGCGACGCCGCCGACTCGCGCATCGTCGTGATCCGCGACGGCGTCAGCCGCGAGATCGACTTCCATGCCGCGCAGGGCAACGTGCTCGAAGCCGCTGCTGCCGCCGGCCTCGAGGTGCCGTTCTCGTGCAAGTCGGGCGTGTGCTGCACCTGCCGGGCCCGGCTGCTCGAAGGCGAGGTGCGCATGGAGCGCAACTTCGCGCTCGAGAAGCACGAGGTCGCCGCCGGCTTCATCCTGACCTGCCAGGCCCGGCCGCTGACCGAGCGGGTGGTCATCTCGTTCGACGAACGCTGAGGCTCGGGAAAAGACATGCCACGCGGTCGCGCCCAGGGCTACGAGCTGCAACGCGAGACGATCGTCGTGCAGGCGGCAGGGCTGTTCGCGCGCCAGGGCTACACGGCAACGTCGATGAACGAGGTCGCCGAGGCCTGCGGCGTATCGAAGGCGGCGCTCTATCACTACGTGCGCGACAAGCACGAGCTGCTCGTCGAGATCACCCAGGGCCACATCGCCCGGCTTCTGGTGCTTGTCGAGGATGGCGCACTGGCCGGCGAGCCGGATCCCGAGCGGCGCCTGCGCGGCCTCATCGCGGCGTTCCTCGCCGTCTACGCGGGCTCGCAGCACGCCCACCGCGTGCTCACCGAAGACGTCAAGTTTCTCGACTCCGAGCCACGCGAGCGGGTCCTCGACGGCGAGCGGCGGGTGGTGGCTGCGTTCGCTGCTGCCGTCGCCGCGGCGCGGCCCGGACTGCAAGGCGCCGCGCTCGACAAGCCGCTGGCCATGCTGCTGTTCGGGATGATGAACTGGATGTTCACCTGGCTGCAGCCGCAGGGCACGCTGAGCCACGCCGACCTGGCGCCGGTCGTGGCCGATCTTTTCTTCGGCGGCCTCGCCGCTGTTCGCGAACCGGGCCACGCGCCCTCATCATCACGTCACAACAACGGAGACACCGCATGTCCATCCCCAAGCACGCTCTCGCCAAAGGCCTCGTCGTCGCCGGCCTCGCCACCGCGGCCTCGCTCGCGAACCTCGCCCATGCCGACATCAACGTCGGCGTGACGGTCTCGGCGACCGGACCGGCCGCCTCGCTCGGCATCCCGGAGAAGAACACGATCGCGCTGATGCCGCAGACGATCGGCGGCCAGAAGGTCAACTACATCGTCCTCGACGACGCCTCCGACACGACGAACGCGGTGGCGAACGCAAGGAAGCTCGTCACCGAGAACAAGGTCGACGTCCTGCTCGGCTCGACGACGACGCCGAATTCGCTGGCGATGATCGACGTCGCGGCCGAGTCGCAGACGCCGATGATCTCGATGGCCGCGTCGTCTTCCATCGTCGAACCCGTGGACGCGAAGCGTCGCTGGGTCTTCAAGACGCCGCAGAACGACATCATGATGTCGCTCGCGATCGCCGCCCACATGCAGGCCGCCGGCGTCAAGACGGTCGGCTTCATCGGCTTCGCCGATGCCTACGGCGAGGGTTGGTTCCGCGAGTTCTCGAAGGTCGCGCCGCTGAAGGGCCTGACGATCGTCGCCAACGAGCGTTATGCGCGCACTGACACGTCAGTGACCGGGCAGGTGCTGAAGATCATCGCCGCCAAGCCCGATGCCGTGCTCATCGCCGCCTCGGGCACGCCGGCGGTGCTGCCGCAACGGACGCTGAAGGAGCGCGGTTACGACGGCAAGTACTACCAGACGCACGGCGTCGCCAACAACGACTTTCTGCGCGTCGGTGGCAAGGACGTCGAGGGCACGTTCCTGCCGAGCGGCCCGGTGCTGGTGGCCTCGCAGCTGCCGAACAACTACCCGGTACGGCCGAGCGCCGAGGAATACGTCAAGAAGTACGAGGCGAAGTACGGCAAGGGCTCGGTCTCGACTTTCGGCGCCCACGCCTGGGACGCCGGCCGCCTGATGACGGTGGCCGCCACCGCGGCACTGAAGAAGGCGCAGCCCGGCACGCAGGAGTTCCGCACCGCGTTGCGCGATGCGCTCGAATCGGCACGGGAGGTCCACGGCGCCCATGGCATCTTCAACATGTCGCCCACCGACCACCTCGGCCTCGACCAGCGCGCCCGCGTCATGGTCAAGATCGAGAACGGCGCCTGGAAGTACCAGCCCTGATCCATGACCCTCCTGCAAAGCCTGATCGCCGACCGCTGGGTCGGCTCCAGAGAAGGAGCGCGGCTGTCGAGCGCCATCGACGGCTCGGCGATCCACCACACGCATGCCGACCCGATCGACTTCGGCGAAGCGATGGCCTTCGGGCGGCGCACCGGCGTGCCGGCTTTGCTGGCGCTCGACTTCCAGCAGCGCGCGGCGCGGCTGAAGGCGATCGCCGCCTACGTCAACGAGCGCAAGGAAGAGCTCTACACGCTGTCACGCCACACCGGCGCGACGCGTGCCGACAGCTGGGTCGACATCGAGGGCGGCACCGGAACGCTCTACGCCTATGCGTCGATCGGCGGCAACGAACTTCCGTCCGGCAACCTCATCCACGAGGGTCCGGCGGTCGCGATCGGGAAGATGGGCGGCTTCGCAGGCACCCACGTGCTGGTGCCACGCGGCGGCGTCGCCGTCCACATCAACGCCTTCAACTTTCCCGTCTGGGGCCTGCTCGAGAAGTTCGCGCCGACCTTCCTCGCCGGCATGCCGTGCATCGCCAAGCCGGCCACGGCGACGAGCTTTCTCACCGAGGCACTGGTGCGCATGATGGTGGCCTCGGGCCTGTTGCCGGCCGGTTCGTTGCAGCTCGTGATCGGCTCCACGGGGGACCTGCTCGACCGCCTCGAGAGCAACGACGTCGTCACGTTCACCGGCTCGGCCGACACGGCGCTCAAGCTGCGCGGCAATGCCAACCTGATGGCGAAGTCGGTTCCGTTCAACGCCGAGGCCGACTCGCTCAACGCCGCCATCCTCGGCCCGGATGTCACGCCAGACGATCCTGAGTTCGATCTGTTCGTCAGGGAGGTCGTGCGCGAGATGACGTCGAAGGCCGGCCAGAAGTGCACGGCGATCCGCCGCGCCATCGTGCCGCGCCGCCATCTCGATGCGCTGGCGGCGAAGCTGCGCGCGCGACTGGCCCAGGTCCGCGTCGGCGACCCCGCCTGCGAGGGCGTGAAGATGGGCGCTCTGGCGTCGATGGCCCAACACGCCGACGTCAGCGAGCGCCTGGCGTTGCTGGCGCGCGGCAACGAGATCGTGTTCGGGCAGGCCGACGGCTTTGCACCGCTCGGCGAGGGCACAGGGCAGGGCGCATTCTTCTCGCCGACGTTGCTGCTCTGCCGCGATGCGACGGCGAACGACGCCGTCCACGACGTCGAGGCCTTCGGGCCGGTTTCGACGCTGATGCCGTACGGCGACTTCGACGAGGCCCTGGCGCTCGCTGCCCGCGGCCGCGGCAGCCTCGTCGCCACGCTCGTCACGCACGACAGCGCGGTGGCGGCGAAGGCGGTGCCGCATCTGGCCGCATGGCACGGTCGTGTCCATTTGCTCGATCGCGACGCCGCGGCCGAATCCACCGGCCACGGGTCACCGCTGCCGATGCTCAAGCACGGCGGCCCCGGCCGCGCCGGCGGTGGCGAGGAGCTCGGCGGCATCCGCGCCGTCCATCACTACCTGCAGCGCGCCGCGGTACAGGGCTCGCCGTCGATGCTGACCGCGGTGACGGGCGAATACATGCGTGGCGGCGCCGTCACCGAGAGCGCGCTCCACCCCTTTCGCAAGCACTTCGAGGAGCTGGCCATCGGCGACTCGCTGCTCACGCACCGACGCACCGTCGGCGAGGCCGACATCGTCGCCTTCGGCGGCATCTCGGGTGACTTCTTCTACATGCACTTCGACGAGATCGCGGCCAGGGAGTCGGCATTCGGCCAGCGCATCGCACACGGCTACTTCGTGCTTTCGGCCGCGGCGGGGCTCTTCGTGTCGCCGGCACCGGGGCCGGTGCTCGCCAACTACGGGCTCGACACGCTGCGCTTCGTCAAGCCGGTCGCGATCGGCGACACCATCCGTGCCCGCCTCACCTGCAAGCGCAAGATCGACCGCAACCGAAATGACACCCAAGGCCGCGGCCAGGGCGTCGTGGCATGGGACGTGCAGGTGACCAATCAGGCCGACGAGCTCGTCGCCAGCTACGACATCCTGACGCTGGTCGCCAAACAACCATCTTCGGAAGCTTCCTCATGAGCAAGACCACGCGCCGCCGGCTGCTGAACGCCGGCGCCACTCTGGGCGCGGCCTGGGCGGTGCCGGGCATCGGCCTGCTCGCGGGCTGCGCCGGCATGGCGGCGGGCGCGCCACCGTCCGAGACCGAGATGACGGCGATGAGCTCGAGCGAGGTCGTGGCTGCCATCCGCAGCGGCCGCATGACGGCCGAGGCCTACGTCACGTCGCGGCTCGACCGGGCCGAGCGGCTGAGCGACCTCAACGCCTTCATCGTCGTCGACCGCGCCGGCGCCATCGCGAAGGCGCGCCGCGTCGATGCCATGCGCGCCGCCGGCTCGCCCCTGCCCGTGCTGGCGGGCTTGCCGGTCGTGGTCAAGGACAACATCAACACGCGCGACCTGCCCACCACCGGAGGGACGCCGGCACTTCGCCGTGCCCGCCCGAACGCCAACGCGCCCGCGCTGCAGCGCCTCATCGACGCAGGCGCCATCGTCATCGGCAAGACCAACATGCACGAGCTGGCCTTCGGCATCACGAGCACCAACCTGTCGGCCTTCGCCGGCCCGGTGAAGAACCCGTACGACAAGACGCGCATTCCCGGCGGCTCGTCGGGCGGCACGGCGGCCGCGATCGCCGCCCGCATCGTGCCGAGCGGGCTGGGCACCGACACCGGTGGCTCGACGCGCGTGCCGGCGGCCCTGTGCGGCATCGTCGGCCTTCGCCCTTCGGTCGGCAACGGGGGTGCCGATCGCCGCTACGACGGCGCCGGTGTCGTTCCGATCAGCCACACCCGGGACACCATCGGTCCCATGGGCAGGAGCGTCGCCGACGTCGCCCTGCTCGACGCCGTCGTCACCGGCACAGCGCCAGCCACGGCGGCGCCGCTCACCGGTGTCCGCATCGGTGTGCCGGCGTCGTTCTGGGCCGGCCTGGAAGGTCAGGTCGCTGCTGTCGTCGGCGAGGCACGCAGCCGGCTCGCGGCGGCCGGCGTCGTGTTCGTCGACGTCGATATCGCCGGCCTGGCAGCGCTCAACGAGAAGGTGTCGTTCCCAATCGCCCTGCACGAGCCGATCGCCGACATCCCGGCCTACCTCGCGGCGAGCGGCATCACCGGCGTCGACCTTGCCGGCATCGCTGCGCAGGTCGCGAGCCCCGACGTCAAGGGCGCCTTCGCTGCGGTGATGGCCGACGCAGCCGGGCCGGGCTACGCCAGCGCCGTCGGCGTCTTCCGACCGCAGATGCAGGCGCTCTACGCCGATTACTTTCGCGCCAACCGACTCGACGCGATGATGTTTCCGACGACGGTGGCCACTGCCGTCCCGATCGACCTCGTCGCCGGCTCCGGCAAGGTGTCGATCGACGGCGGAGCGCCTGTCGACACCTTCGGCACCTTCATCCGCAATACCGATCCCGGCAGCAACGCCGGCATTCCGGGGTTGGCACTGCCGGCCGGAATGTCGCGCTCCGGCCTGCCGGTAGGCATCGAACTCGATGGGCCGCTCGGCAGCGACCGCCGCTTGCTCGCGATCGGCCTGGCCATGGAAAACGTGCTCGACACGCTGCCGGCGCCCGCGCTCTGAATCGGATCTGGCGCGGGGGAAACCCGGCTCATCGCAACGGCGCGCCCTCCTAGAATCGCGCCATCGCACGCCGGAGATGGCATGGCACAGACACGACGCGCCGCCAAGGCGCCGCCACCCGCTGCAAGCGCAGCCCCCAGCGGCTCCCGCATCCTCAAGAAGTATCCGAACCGGCGCCTCTACGACACCGAGATCTCGAGCTACATCACCCTCGCCGACGTCAAGGCCATGGTCCTGACCGGGTTGCCTTTCGAGGTCAGGGATGCGAAGACCGGCGACGACCTGACACGCAGCATCCTGCTCCAGATCATCCTGGAGGAAGAGACCGGTGGCGTGCCGATCTTTTCCCCGGCGATGCTCTCGCAGATCATCCGTTTCTATGGCCATGCCATGCAGGGGATGATGGGTTCGTACCTCGAGAAGAACCTGCAGACGTTCACCGACATCCAGGGCCGCCTCGCCGAGCAGACCCAGGGTGCCGTCGACGGGAAGCAGCAGAGTCCCGAGATGTGGACGCAGTTCCTCAACGGCCAGGCGCCGGTGGTGCAGGGCCTCATGGGCAACTACCTCGAGCAGTCGCGCCACATGTTCCTGCAGATGCAGGAGCAGATGGCGAAACAGACCGTGTCGCTGTTCCCTGGGCTGCCGGTCGTGCCGATTCCGCCCAAGCGCTAGCGGCGGTCATTCCGCGATCAGGGAAAATCACGAGA